>JAZDIF010000104.1:0-5065 GCA_043805205.1 Microcaldota archaeon | reverse complement strand
TGGTTCGGGTAATACCCTGTGTAAACGTTGAATTTGGCTCCGTCCTGAACGTTGTCCTTAAATAGTATTTCGCCCGGCAGGCTTCCGGTGACGGCAAAAATGAATGATGAAAAAACCAGAATCGCGAAACAAGCCGCCAAGCCAAAACGCATTTCCAACCAGCCTCCAAAAAACTGTTTTTTAAGAGATGAAAACTCTCTTAAGTAAATCGCTTTTTCCGCTTTTATATGGTTATGGTTTTTATACTCTAGCGCAGTCTTGTTCTTCCGGCTTACTTTCAATTTCAAACGGTGGGGTTTTGTAATGCGAATATTCAAGCACGGCGATGCGTTGGCGATTGTTTTTCCCCAAAGCGCAGTCTCTTCCTCCGGCTTGAAAGAGGAGGAAGAGCTGGAATTTGTGGAAACGGAAAAAGGCGTTTTCGTTTTGCTGAGAAAGGAAAAACTGGCCGAGATGGCGAGGCAGAAGGCGGACAGGGTTTTGGACAAGCCTTTTGGGGAAGCCGGGAGAAGCAAAAGTCCTTCCAACGGCTTGAAAGCGTTTTTCAAGCGCGAGCTGGAGTCCAAAGGTTTTGTCGTCGTATTCAACGAGGACGGGGCGAAGCAGGTTTCAGAGGAAATGGCCGAGGAAATAAGAAGCGGGGCTGTCGTGGGCTCGAGGGGTTTCGACAAGAGGTTTTACGTTTGCACGAAAGAGTTCATCCAGCGCTTCACGCCGAAGGTTCTCTCGGCGTTGAAGGAAACTTCGCTTTCTCCCGAGCAGGTTGCCGAGAAAACGAAACTTTCCGACGACGCTGTCAAGGCTATACTGTGCATTCTAATGGATGAAGGGGAAATAATAGAGAAAAAGAAGGGAGTTTTCATCCAGGCTTGATGCTTTTACATGACCCAGCCGAGGGTTAATTCCAGCAGGATGACGAGCAGGGTGAACGCAATGACGATTTTCGCGTCCAGCTGGACGTTGGAAGAGGAAACGTCGTAAAACCTCATTATTCCCGTCGAGGAGGACGGGGTTTGAATCTTGTCGTCGCCCATTTGCAAAAACACCTTTGGAGAGTTTAAAGAAAATCTGAAGCAAACTAATTTTAAAGCCGTTGGCGGTTTAAATTAATTGCTATGGCGCGCTTCGTGGCTCAAGAAAGCCCTTTGGATACGCTGGAACGGCTGTTGCCCAACATAATCATCCTGCTAATCCTGGTTCTCGCCTTGCTCGCCGTTTTGACGAAGTTCGGCTGGATTCACTGCTCGCAAGTTCCGGGGTTCGACTGGTGCGGCACTTACTGCACTTACATCGAGCAAGGAAAGTCGAGGGTATTGGTTTTGTACGGGAACGACGGGCTGGGAGACCCGGTTTCCCTGAGGGCGCAGTTGAGCAGGCTGCGCGGGTTTTCGCTCGTGGAACCTCTCCAGGCCGTCGAGTTGTCGGCGGGAATACTCAAGAAGTACGACTTGATAATCGTGGAGAAATTCAAGACCGCTTCCACGCGCCAGGTCGAGGCGATTCAAGGGTACTTGGATTCGGGGGGAGTTTTGGTTTGGGCGGGCGACGCTTTCTCAAACCAGTACGTGGACGAGTACGACTTGCTTTTGGCAAGGCAGAAGAACGAGACTTTCTACTTAAACCTCATCGCTTACAACATTACCCCCAACACTACCGAGTGGAACAAAGCTTGGGCGGAGGCGAGGAAGACAACTTGGTATAAGCATTTGAACAATTTGACTAAATACAACGGCTTTGATGTTCTGGAAGGGTATTTGGGGGCGAGGTACGATTCCGTAGTGAACGTTACGAACGCTTCGTTCCGGATTGTCGACCCGGATCATTTGACCGTGAAGGGATTGTTCAAGCAATTCCCGACTCTAGCCAAGCGCGTGACTAAAGTTGTTCCGGACGCGAGCAGGACGAACTTGCTCGCGCAAGTCATAACTGAAAACGCCACGCTTCCGGGAGTGATTGAAACCCGGTATGCTGGAAAGATAGTTTACGTTTCATTCCCGCTTGAAGAAGCGAATTCAACCACTTTCCTCATCAACCTGCTGGATTACCTCGCGCCGTGCTGAGGCGTTGGGAAGGGAAATTTAGTATCCACTTCGTCGGAGTGAAAAAAACCTTTATAAACTTCCAGTCGCAGTAGAAATAAAGGTGATGTTAGGCATGGCGGTTAAACGGGGTCAAGCTTCTTACGCTGAAAGCGTTATCCCAATTATTTTGATCATCATCCTCGCCTTGTTTATTGCCGCAAAATTCGGCTATCTCGACTTGAGCTCTGTTCCTTTGGTCGGAGGCTTGTTTCCCCAGTCTTACATCAGGATTGCGGTGGTCGGAACGCCGTCTCCGCAGTTGAACGATTACTTGAGGAGCGAGCAGTACAGGCTCGCGGGCATTGCCTACGCGGTTCCCATACGCCAGGAAGCGGTTTACCCGGGAGTTCTCAAGAATTTTGACATCATAATCCTGCAAAACTCTAGGATTTGCGACCGCACTGCGAGGAAAGAGATCACCGACGCGGTGAAGAGCGGAAAGAAGCTGCTCGTTATCGGGGATGCTTGCACTGCAGTTACTGACGACCCGACCGCAAGCGGTTGGGACGTGGGCATAGGGCTGCTTGGGGACATCATGCCGGTAACGTACGGAGGCAATTTGTTCCACGAGAGGGGGCAGGCGCTCGTTCAAATCCGCCAGGGCAAGTTCCAAATCATCGACCAGGACCACCCTGCTTTCAACGGCATTTTGAACCACGGCATTTTCGAGGACATTTACACGAACATCTATCCCAAGCAAAACTCGGCTGTTCTGGCTTTGGTAGAGGAGTTCGGCGGAAGGCCGACTGCAGCCACGACTTACGCGATCGTGGAAACCAAGGGACTGCTGACTACGGGCAAGACGATTTACTTCTCGTTCGACCCGGCGACAACGTTGGGTCCGGGCGGGGAAAAGCCGCGCTACCACATGCTTTTGAATACCATTCTCTACTTGAAGGGCGCGAAAGGCTGAGAGTTCAGCCTTTCTTTTCCTTTTTTTATAGCGTATAGCGGGAGCAAGGTGGGCTTTTGATTGTTGGAGTAGATAGCGGAACGTGGAGGGCTTTCGCCATCCTGGATTTCGACGGAAACCTTATCCTGCTAAAAAGCAGGAAGAACTGGACTCCTGGAGATTTCATTCAAGAACTTTCCGATTACTCCCCCACGATAATCGCTTGCGACCGCAATCCCGCTCCCAGGAAAATATTATTGCTGAAAAGCGTTTTTGGCGCTAGGTTGTACAAGCCTTCGAAAAACCTCAGCGGAATTCAAAAGAACTTCCTAACCCGCGATTTCCACCCGCGCAATTCCCACGAGAGGGACGCGCTGGCTTCTGCTTTAAAGGCGTTCAATACGGTTAAGAACAAGCTGGAGAGCGTGGGAAAGAAGGCGGGAAAAGCCGGGTTGAGTGAAGCCAATGCGAAGCTCGTAAAAAGGCTGGTTTTGAGGGGGGAGAGCGTCCAGAGCGCTTTGAAAGCAGTTGCTTGAAGAGTGAAGGGGTTAAAAAGGCGTTTTTCCCAGTAGATTATCGACTGTCCTTTCTTTCGAAACGACCGTCTTTCCAATTCACTACGAGAACAACATAGAGGTGGGATGTACATGGAAGAAGTGCAGGAACCGCATTCGGCCCCGGCCCCGTCGAGCGACAGGCGGGACGACAACACGGTTTACGTCGGCAAGAAGGACGTCATGAGCTACGTTCTTGCTGTCGTAACCCAGTTCAACCAAGGGTCGAACCAAGTGAAGGTGAAAGCGAGGGGAAACGTGATTTCCCGAGCTGTTGACGTGAGCCAAATCGTCAAGAACCGCTTCCTTTCCTCGCTGAAAATAACGGGTTTCGACGTTACGACCGAAGAACTGCAGAGCGAAGACGGGAGCATGCGCAAAGTTTCGTCTTTGACGCTGACGCTCGAAAAGTAAACCCTTTCCTTTTTTATTTTTCTTTTTCCCTTGTTTTACTGTGGGCTCGTAGTCGAAACTAAGCTTTCCTTTTACGGGAAATCTTGGCGGGTTTGGTAAGACGTTCGCTTGACGTGCGAAAGACTCGGGGTTCGATTCCCTGCGGGCCCACTCACCCTTTTCGGAGGGCGGGGTTCGGTTTGCACAGTCTAACAAAACCGAACTTTGCGAGTGGCTCGCTACCCTCAGCAAGCATCAATTGACTTCTTTAAGCAAGGGCATTAGTGAGGAGAGGAAGAAAAGGTATCCTCGTAGGAACACTCTTTTTGGGAATGTTGATAGGGCTTTTACTGAGAACGAGTTAAGGGCTTTTTTTCACCAGATTAAGGACTATCGCTCTAGAGTGTGCTTTGGGCTTCAGGCATACGCAGGGCTCAGGCTAGGAGAGGCAATAGCCGTTAGGTTGGAAGACATAGATTGGGAGAATCGGGAAATCAAGATTTTGACGGAGAAAACGGGTTTGATTGACTTCGTGCCCGTTAGCCAGCCTTTGTTTGATTTGTTAGAGCATTACTGCAAGGCGTTCAAGGGCAAGATAGAGAAAAGTGGGGGGTGGTTGATTTATTCCAAGTGGGGAAAGGGTAATGCAGGCGCGGACAGTTTAAGAAACATTTTCAGGAAAGCCTGCACGCGCGCCAAGTTAAACCGCGTTTATGGAATGGACTTGAAACGCCACCAGCTTCACGTTCTAACCAGCCACAGTTTGCGCTATTACTTCGCTTCCAAACTCCATTCGGAAGGAGTTTCGGAATTAACCATAAGCCGATTGCTCAGACATACAAACCTTTCTTCCACAAGCCAATACATAGTGAAAACCAGAGGGCAATTGCACTCCGCAGTAAAACAAGCTTTTGAAATTTCGCCTTCTCAACGGCGAGGAGGTGAAACCAAGTGAAAAATGAAACGAGCGGTGTTTTAAATCGCCTTTTTCCTAGACCTGTTATGGCTAGGGCATTGGGGCTAATCGTACTAGGTATTGGTGCAGCAATAATTTTTCTTCCTCCAACCGAGCCTGTAGCGCCTGGAGTCCCTCTTCCAAACTCCACGATAGGCGCTATCGTTGCTTTAGTGGGGTTGGTTATCTT
>JAZDIF010000103.1:0-11249 GCA_043805205.1 Microcaldota archaeon | reverse complement strand
CTGGAAAAGATTCCGGGGCGTTTCGGTTACGGAGACGGCTTGGTGGAATTGGGAAGGGAAAACGAGAATGTGATGGTATTGTGCTGCGACTTGACCGGCAGCACTCGTGTGGATTTGTTCAAGAAAGCTTTTCCGAAAAGGTTTTTGCAAATCGGCGTTGCAGAACAAAACATGGCTCAAGTTGCGGTCGGGTTGGCGTTGGAAGGCAAAATTCCGTTCATCTCTTCCTATGCAGTCTTCTCGCCCGGAAGGAATTGGGACCAAATCCGCATAAGCGTTTGTTACAACGAAACTAACGTCAAGCTTGCAGGGGCGCACGCAGGCATTTCAGTGGGTCCGGACGGCGCTACGCACCAGGCGCTGGAAGATATAGCGACCATGAGAGTCTTGCCGATGATGACGGTCGTAGTTCCTTGCGATTACCACGAGGCTAAGAAAGCTACTATAGCGTTGGGAAGAATGAACGGACCTTGCTACTTCCGATTTGGCAGGGACAAGATTCCCGTCATCACCACCCCGAACACTCCTTTCGAAGTAGGAAGGGCGGAAATTTACAGGGACGGGACTGATGTTGCAATAGTAGCCTGCGGACCGCTCGTTTACGAAGCGCTGGTCGCGGCTGAGGAACTCGCGAAAAAAGGGATTAACGCGATGGTTGTGAACAACCATACGATAAAACCAATAGACGACTCTACTCTCGAGAAAGTCGCTCGAAAGTGCGGGGCTGTTGTTACCGCAGAGGAACACCAGATTACCGGCGGAATGGGTTCGGCTGTTGCTGAAAGCCTCGCCAAAACTTATCCGGTTCCGATGGAGTTCGTGGGAATGCCAGACCACTTCGGCGAAAGCGGTACTCCCGCCGAACTAATGAAAAAATGGGGCATGACCTCGCCCGCAATAATCGCCGCTGCCGAAAAAGTTTTGAAGAGAAAATAACATCACAATTGCTAGGTATATATTGTCGTGATTACCGGCTGAGCCCATTCAGCAAAAGATAAAAACCAACGCTGGTTAATCACTGCCCAAGGTGGTTTTCTTGAAGATCAGCAATGAAATGCTCGCCGTCATCGCAGTAATCGTTTTGTTCGCAGCAATGCTTTTGATGGGATGCGTTTCGCAAGGGCAAACGCCTTCCCCGACTGCATCGCCGACTTTAGCCGGAGGAGTGCAGCAGGACGTGCAGGCTGCCGAGGATATCCCCCTTCCTTCGATCGAAGTTCCGGAACTGGGGGCTGACGCTGGATTGGAAAACCTGCCGGTAGACGTTTAAGAAAAAAGAAAGATAGCAAAAATTTACTTCTTTTGCGTTATTTCGACGGTAGTCGGAGCTTGCGCGCTGATAGAGATTTTAGACGCCCTGCCTTTTCCCGCCGAGGTTTTCCTTGCCTTGGCTGATTTTTTCTTTGCAGCGGTCTTTGGCTTGATAACGAGAGTCTTCGACCTGACTACCGCGGTTTTCGCAGCGGTCCTCTTGACTTTTCTCCCCGCTTTGGTTTTTCTCACGCGCGTCAAAGCGTTTTTCAAAACCCTTTTCTCGACGCTAACTTCCTGGAGCGTGGTAATCCTCTTTCCCTGCTTGCGGATTGCCTTCCTCACTTTCTTGAAGTCGTCGAGCTTCTTGAGGATTGAAGAGAATTTCCTGTTCAGCCTGCGTACGGACGCTTTCCTCGCCCTTTCCGTCCTGTTGACTTTCGAATCCTGTTCCAAAACCAGGTTTCCCAGAATCTCCATTTCGCCCTTCAAAGAATCGATCTTGTCGCCCAGTGAAGAAGGGGTTTGCGAAAGCTTCTCCTCTATTGAAGACTGCAAAACCGCGATTTCGGAAAGCTTGCTCTTGAGCGTGGAAACGAGTTCCTGGTGCTGGTTGAGCATGTCTTTCAAGCCGCTTTCCTGCGACTGGTAGTTCATGAACGCCTGTTCCAACGAAGCTAGCCTGTCGGAAAGCCTCTGCTCCGCAACGGCAAGCCTGGAATCAAAATCAGTTGAAACGGAGGCAACCACCGCCGTTGAAACCGGCGCAGCGGAGTTCTGCTGGGACTGCACTTGCTTCAAAGCTTCCCTGAAGCCCTCTTCATAGTATTTTTTCTTCAAATCGCCTATTTCCCTCATTATTTCGTTGGACAAAGAGTCTAATTCCCTTTCAAAATCCCCGTTAGGCATTTCGTTCAACCTCCAAGTATCAACGTTCAACTCAACCGCTTTGGCAACTCCCGAAATAGCCTTGGAAGCTGCTTTCTTTTCATCAGGACTGACAATCGCCATTCTAACCAAAACCCACCGTTTAAAGCTAACTCAACTATTTGCAAAAAACCGTTATTTAAACCTTTGCAACTCCCTAGTAGTAACAAAATTGTCGAGTTGTTTGAGTGTTAAAATAGGGTTAAAAGAAAAGGAACTGAAAAAGAATTCGGGTGCAAAAGCATGATGAACTCAGTTCCGCGCAAGCCTTACGAGCGTTACGATATTTTGAGGAACGCGATCACCAAAACCCACATTCCGCTGCTCATGCAGGTTCAGCGTTCGAAGGAGTTCGTTAGCGCTTCTGGAGCTAACTCCGCGGAACGGAAAGCCGAGAAAGCCAAGCTGGAAAAACAGTTCAAGCCTTTGGAATTGAAGCTCGCAAACCGTTTTTTGGGAAGAATGGCTATAGTGTTGAAACCCAGGGCTGCAAACTATCCGGAAGAGCAGACCAAGAGCGGGGACTATCCGCTGGTTTACCTGAAAAAGAACGGGAGGGTTACGCTGGGGTTCGGTGACACGATCGGAAAAGGAACCGAAGGCGCTGAATTGCGGGACGAAATAGGGCACAAGATCCATGAATTGAGAAACGAGCCTTATGCACAAACCGTTCTAGGGGTTGACGGGTTTCTGAAGAAAAGAAACGAGGAGCTTTTGAAAAAACAAGAGTTCGCTGCCTTCACCTCGATTCTTGGGGAGTACAACCCGCGTACGCGCGTGTTTTCGCACGTCAACGCCGCCCAGGGAAACCTGTTCGTCGTGAGGAACGGAACGCTCATCGAAGTCCACCCCGACCCCAAAACAAGCAACAGCTGGCTTGGTGATTTGGGGGAGAATGAAAAGCTTGTTCACACGAAGTTGAAGCTGCAGCCCGGAGACAGGCTTTTTTTCCTGTCGGACGGGGTTACTGAACACAGGAAACCCGTTCCCGGCGAAGAGAGAAGCGAAATCATAGACGAGCAAAAGATTCACGACGCTTTGACTAGGCATTCAAACCTTCCGTTGGAAGAGCACGTCAACAAGATTTTGCAAACGCTGGATGAGTTTTACGAAAAGCGGCATGACGACCAGACGATCATGGCGCTGGAGCTCAGGAAAAAGCCAAAGTTTAAGACGAAAGTTTCAAGCCGGCGTTTTTAGCGAACTTTTCCGGTTCGGAAACGGAAAAAACAACTCGCTTGAACAACCCCGTTTTCTTCACCACGTAAAGCGAGGGTTTATGTTCCGAAACGAAAGCCAGCGTCAACCCGTCCCACCACCACAAGCGTATTCCCCACCCCGCCCAGAACGGGATTTTCTTGAGTATGAACGCCTTTTCAATCTCGTTCTTCCGGATTCTGTACGAGAATGGGCCGGTCTGGATGAAAATTTGCTTTGCGTTGGCTCCGAAGTGCATGTCGAACATCATCCAGATTACGGTAATGGAGATGAGCAGGATTACCAGCGTAAGGGTTTTTACTGTCGAAAGAGGAGAGGGTATTATCGCTTGGGAGAGAACAAGGAGAACGCACAGTAGGATGAACAAGCCGGCGAAAACCGCCTTCATTACCACGCCCAGGGGCGCTTTTTCCTTGAACTCGTAATTCATTTAAATCCCGAAGCATTAATGAGTGGAATTATTTAAAGCGGTTGCAAAAAGGGTGGGGATGTTATGGCTTTGGATTTTTCTGTCGTGAAGGGAAGGCTTGAAGACCAGAACGTGGACGTTGTAGTCGCGGCGACTTGGGAAAAAACTTTGACTCCCGAAGCCAAGCGCATTGATTCTATTCTGGGAGGGGAGATTTCAAGCGCTTTGGAAAAAAAGGAGTTCGACGGGAAAAACGCTTCGCTAATGGTAATGCGGACGCTCGGAAAATTAAAGCAAAAGAAAGTCGTGGTGGTCGGGCTCGGAAGCGAGAAGGATTACAAGGAAAGCGTTTTGAACGCTTTCAATGCGGCTGCCGCCGCGTTCGGAGTCGTGAAGTACTATGTTGAAAGCATTGCCTTCCGCGTTTCGCTTGGAGACTTGAAGAGCGTGGTTCAAGCGTGCGTTCTTTCTTCTTACGATTTCCAGGAGTTCAAGAGCGCCGGGGAAGAGAAGAAAGACGTGAAGCTGAAGAGAGTGGTTTTCGTCCTGGACGGGGCTGAAGACAAGGGAAAGGCAGAGCTGGAAATTGCTTTCGCGAAAACCGTTGCTGAAGCGCAGAATTTCTCCCGCGTTCTCGACAACACCAACCCGGCTGTTGCAACGCCCAAGTACGTTGCCGACCAAGCGAAGAAGCTTGCGGGAGGAAAGCTGAAGGTAAGCGTTTGGGGAAAGAAGGAGTTGGAGAAAAAGGGGTATAACGCGATTTTGAGCGTTGGAAAAGGAAGCGTTAACGAGCCGAAGCTCGTCGTGATGGAGTACGACGGAGGGAAGAAAGGCGAAAAGCCCTTCGCGATCGTGGGAAAGGGAGTTTGCTTTGATTCCGGAGGGTTGTCGCTAAAACCCGCCGCATACATGGATTTCATGCAGTACGACAAGAGCGGCGCTTGCACCGTAATCGCGACGATGAAAGCCTTGAAGGAACTGAACCTTCCTGTGAACGTCGTCGGAATCGCACCGCTCGTGGAAAACTTGCCTTCCGGAAGCGCTTTCAAACCCGGGGATATAATCACAACTGCCAGCGGAAAGACCATCGAAATTACTAATACCGATGCGGAAGGGCGGGTGGTTTTGAGCGATGCCTTGCACCACGCTACTTTGTTCAAGCCTAAAGGCATAATCGATTTGGCTACGCTTACGGGAGCGTGCGTCGTTGCGTTGGGGCACGAGGCTGCGGGCTTGATGGGTAACGACGCAAAACTTGCGGAGAAAGTAAAGAAAGCGGCAGCTAAAACCGGAGAGCGCGTGTGGGAACTGCCCATGTGGAGCGAATATGCTGAACTCGTGAAAAGCCAAGTGGCGGACGTTAGCAACGCAGACAAGGATCATGCCGCGGGAACCATCGAAGGAGGGTGGTTTTTGAAAAACTTTGTCGGAGAAACGCCGTGGGTGCATTTGGACACAGCGGGAGTCTCGTGGGTTGAAAAGCCCAAGTTGTTGTTCCGCGCCGGTTCAACGGGCTGGGGCGTAAGGCTTTTGGTAGAGTTTTTCAAAAGCGAGTGAAAAACTCACTTTGCGTAGTACTTGTAGAAATAGAGGATTACGTAAGTCAGCGCGGTTGCGAAAAAGTAATAGAATGCAATAACTTCGTTAGCGAAAGAAAGGAACTTGCCTTTGAACAGGGAAAAGCCCGCCATTCCGATTACGAAGTAAACCAAAACCAAGAACAAGCTCCACCTTGCGGCAAAGCCCGTTGCTTTCGCAACTTTCGGGTCTATGCTGGCGTCCCTCTTGCGAACATGGTTGAAAATATACCACAAGAAGAGCAGGAGTGACAAGCCGACGAGAACGTCCGAGTAACTGACGTTGTTGTAAAAAGCCGAGTTGAAGCCGTAGTTTTCGAGCAAAACGCTTGCCAGCAAGGCAACCGCAGCCCAAGCGAGCTTCGCCCTGTTTCTCTTGTAAATCCAGTCTTCAAGCACCATGAGTAAATAACTCCCAGAGGGTCTTTTTACGCTTTTCTAGCCTTTTAAAGCTTTTCAAACGCGTTTCGAGTTATTTCCAGCCCGTTAGCAATGTCTTCCTTGCTCGCCGCGTAGCTTAAACGAAGGTATCCTTCCCCGTGCGAGCCGAAAGCCGTTCCGCTCAAGCACGACAAGCCGTGGTCCAAAAGAAGCTGCTCCAGTTCTTTACTTTTCATTCCGCTTTTATCACAGATTTTCTTCACGTTGGGAAATGCGTAGAACGCTCCCTTGGGCATTACGCAACTCACTCCCGGAATTTCGTTCAATCCCTTTACTATAAAGTCCCTGCGTTCTTTGAAAGTGCCAACCATTTTGTCGACAGCATCCTGCGGGCCAGTCAAAGCTTCTATTCCCCCGTCCTGGCAGAAGTTCGTAACGCAAGAGTACATGTTTATCGCGGCAGTGGCGAAGTGTTTCGCCAGTTCCACAGGCATCACTCCGTAGCCGAGCCTCCAGCCGGTCATGGAATACGTTTTGCTCCACCCGTCCAGCAAAATAGTCCGTTCTTTCATCCCGTCCATGTTAAAAATGCTCTCGTGCTTTCCCTCGTAAATGATTCTCGAGTAAATCTCGTCGCTCAAAACCCAAAAGTCCTTCTCCACAGCCAAATCCCGAACCAGCTTCAAGTCTTCGCGGGATAGAATCCCGCCCGTAGGGTTGGAGGGGGTGTTGATGAACACGAGTTTCGTTTGCGAAGACACCAAGTGTTTGAAAGTCTCGTGGTCGAACGAAAATTCCTTCTCCTCTAAAATCGGCAGGTGCTTGACTTTCGCGCCCATCACCCTCGCCGCAGAGTCGTAAATCGGGTAGGAGGGGTTGGGAACGATGGCTTCGCTGTTCGAATCGAGAAGCACGAACGCGGCTGCGAACATGACGGCTTTTCCTCCTGGCATTACCATAACCTCGTCGGGAGAAACCGGAACCCCCCTGGTTTTGTGGATGTAGTCGGCAACGGCGCTCCTGATTTCGAAAGTGCCGTTTGAAGTCGTATAACCGGTTTTGTTGGCGTTGATCGCCTTTACGGCGGCTTGCTTGACGTTCTCTGGAGTTGGAAAGTCAGGCTGACCAATGTGCAGTTTAGTGATTTTCTTCCCCTGCTTTTCCAACGCCGCCACTTTCATTCCCATTTCGAAAGCGGTTTCGGTTCCAAGCAGTTTCATCCTGTCGGACAAGTTCAACGTCACGCAAACCCCACCTCTCGATTGCAAAAAGGAATTTATGAAAGCAATAAAGTTTAAAACACCGAGAGCAGACAGCGTAAAAGTATTACTTTTTCACTTTGCGAACTTGTCCAGCAGAATCCCTATTGCCAGCAGCACTAACGCGGCGATTCCCAGGGGAAAGCTCGCCTGGTTGAAAGTGAAACCGCCTGTTGAAGGGGGCGTTTGAACTTTGGGAGGCGGAGTTGCAACAGCAGTTGCTTCGGGCGACGGTGAAGGAGTTTCTTCTGGTAGAATAGATGGGGAAGGAACTTCACTGGGGACGGCTGAAGGGGAGGAAACTTCCGGTTCGGCTTGTTTCAACCTTGCGATTACCAAAACCGGCTCGCTGAAACCCTCGGGCGCACCGCGGGGAACTATAAGCAAAGCGGAGAAGGTTTTCTTCAAAACAGAGTTTTCCTCGTCGCAAGAGCCGTCTTTCAAAACGCACGTGAGCTGGAAGTCTAGGGAGGACGTGCTTGAATCCCCTTGCGGAAACAAGACGAGGTTGTTCAGGGAAGAAACGCTTACTTCAACCGCAATTTCTTCCGCTTTGACTCCGTTCAAAAACTCTGCGGGAACGGCCCATTCGATCCTCAATTCCCGCTCGTACTCAAAACCCGGAAGCACGTTGGAGAAAACAAAGTCTCCGGTAGTTTTCACCAAATCCTGTCCGGCGAACGAGAACGGCAGCAAGGAAAAAAGAAGAAAAAAGAAAAGTGCGGGTTTCAAAGCAATCACTTTGCAAAAGGCAGCGTGCGGTTGACTTTAAAGAAGCTTGGGACTTTCACTCTAGAGAACACGGCGTTCAGGACGACGAACGAAACCGCGATTCCGACTGCGAACATGAACCGTTCATAAATCACTACGGGAATCAAGCCAGCCCAAAAGCCCGGGGTTGTTGGAATGGTGTAAAGCCACAGCACACTGCCGATTGAATGGGCGGCGAGGGTGGAACCGAGACTTTTAGCCAGCAGGTTTTCAGAGTAGAAGAATTTTGCGAGGACCGGAATGCTCCAGAACATTATCGCGTAGTACCAAGCTTGCGCTCCAACCGGATGGATTACGAAAAGAATTATCGCCAAAAGAGGGACTGCAGCAATCCACTTTTGCTTTTCACCGCTTCCAAAGTACCAAGCGGCGAAAACCAGGGTGAACAGCCTGGCGAGGTTCAACAGAGTCGCTTCCTTTCCGAACGCAACGAAGTCGAGCAGTTGCGTTCCCAAAACCGCTCCCGCGCCCAAAACGCTTCCCAAAAACCCTCCTGCAACCGGGGCGAAAAACTGGAATAAAGTCAAAAACTGGTTTTCAGCCCCTAGAAGTTGGGAAAAGTTGATCCGCGAGGCTACCAGCCCGAGAATCACGAACAACCCGAAGAAAAGGGTTTTTTCCGAAGCTTGCTTCAAAACCTTGTTGCTAAACATGCGAATTCCACCCTCAAAGCGTGATTAAAGAAAAGTAATTTCTTCAAAGGTATTTAAAGAATATTGCGTTTAAGCTTTTTCGGCAACCGAAAGTAAAAAAAGCTTTGCAAGCGTGTTTTCTTGAATGTGGGGGTTGCTTTAGCTTGGAAAAATTCAAGAGCGAGTTTTTGAAACTATTGCTGAAGAAAGGCGGGCTTAAGCTCGCCCCGTCGATGGGAGAGTTGTTCACGCTCAAATCCGGGAGGAAAAGCCCGTATTTCATCAACGTCGGTTCCCTCACGGACGGCGAGAGCATTCACGCTTTGAGAAAGGCTTACGCTAGCTTTACTTCACAATTGCTGAACGACGGGACTATGGAAAAGTTCGACTTCGTCTACGGCCCGGCTTACAAAGGCATTACTCTCGCAGCGTTGCTTGCGGAAGGGTTGTTCGAAAGGGGTTTCGACGTGCGCACGCTGTACGACAGGAAGGAAGTGAAGGACTACGGGGACCAGAAGGCGGACAAGGTGATTGTCGGCGGCGGCTGGTTCAAACAGGGACAAAAAATTTTGATTATTGACGACGTTATCACCGCTGGCGGCACGACGCTCGAATCTTTAGAAAAGCTGAAGCTTTTGGGAAACCACGACGTGGTGGGAGTTGTTCTGGCGGTGGACAGGCAGGAGAGGATGGGCGACGCTGAAGACGTGGGAGAGTTGAGTTCAACTCAAATGATAGAACAGACTTACGGGTTGAAGGTATACTCCATCCTGACCATGCAGGAGATTTACTCGGAAGTAAGGCCTTTCGTTCCGGACGACATTAAAGACGCTTGGGTAAGCTATTACGAGAGGTACGGCGCGGTAAAGCTCAGGTGAAAGATTACTTTCCGAAAATCAGCCACGCGAGTTCCTTGAAGTCGTTGCGAAAGCGCGTCGAACCCAGGTAAACGCGCAGGTACTTCTTCGCTTTTTCCACGTCATCCCCGCTCAATTGCGTGAAAGCCCTGTAGCGAAGGGCGTTCGGAGCGCCTCCGTAACGCTCGTCGAGAATCTCGGTCAAAGCCATTTTGGCCGCCGGAACCCCAATCCTCTCGAGGGAAACCACCCTCGAAATCAGGGATTCATACTCGCCTTGGACGCTCATTCCACACGCACCTTCATTTTTTCAAGACTATTTTTTCCCCTTCGAATTCTACTGTAATGGAGTTTCCTTTAACAACCTTTCCGAAAACGCTCGCTTTAACCCCGTTTCGAGCTAATAACCTCACAGCTTCATCGGCATCATTTTGCGAAACTACAACCGCAAATCCCCAGCCCATGTTGAACGTCTTGAACATCTCGCCCCACGAAACCCCGCCGTTCTCCCTGATCTTCCTGAAAATCGGTTGGGGTTTAAAGAAATCGAATTCAAAGCCCACGTTGGAAAAATGCTGGAGTTTTTCGAACTTAAAAAATGCGTCGCCCGTAATGTTGACGGCCGCTTTAACGTTAACAGCGTCCGCCAGCGACAGGAAGGGCTTGACGTATATTTTCGTGGGCAAAACGCACTCTTCCAGCACTTTCTTTCCGTCGCTTTGCAGCGCGTCGAACGCGCCTCCAAATTGCTTGAACAACGCCCTTCTCGCCAGCGAAAAGCCGTTGGAATGCAAACCGCTGCTCTCCAAGCCTACTATCGCATTGCCAGGCGAAATATTCCTGCCGGAAATGATTTTCTTTCTCTCGACAACCGCAAAGCACGACGCGTTCACGTGGTAAGGGTTTGAAGAAAAGCCGTTTACCAACTCCCGAACGTCGGCGGTCTCCCCGCCGGCAACGAAGCAACCGGCTTGCGCGCATGCCCTGCTTATTCCGTCGAGAATGCCGTAGAACTCGCTTCCCGAGGAATCGGCGATGTCTATGATGTCGGTAATGCTTTTGGGAACCGCTCCGCAGCGGATGGCGTCGTTCACCACCATCGCAATCGCATCCCAGCCTGCAACCCAGTGCTTTCCGGAAAGTTGCGTGAGCAATACTTTCGTTCCAACCCCGTCGGACGTTTCTATAAAGTACTTTCCCCTTTTTTCATCAAGCGGGTAGAGGTTGTTGAACGGCGTTTGCACGGTTCCTTTCGGCTTTTCGAACAAAGAAAGCGCTTTCTTTGCTTTTGCCCTCGCGTTTCTGTCAACGCCGGTTTTCGAGTAAGTCAGGCTCATTTTCCCCACCGTTTCAAATATCCAATACTATTCTTGCAGTCCAGGTTTTTTTCTTTTCATCCTTCCATACTTTCGCCCTGTGCATTGTTACTGCTTTGACGTGCGTTCCCGCGACTTTAGGCGCGTAAGGACTGCCGAACGCAATTCCCTCGATTTTAAAGCCCGTCTTGTCTTCCGCCATTTTACCGACTTTGAATTCCTTCCAGAACACTTGCCTCGCGTCGCTCTCCGTAACGAGCTTGTCCAACAGGAAAACCACGAGTTCCTCCAGGTTTTTCGCCTTTTGCCTTACTTTCGCTTCGTCCGTTTTCCTGAGCAAAACGGGTTTTGCCATTACGGAAAACATTGCCGAAGCCGCGTTCTCTACGCATTCCTTAAGGCTTTTACCATGCGCTTCGAACAAAACGTCCGCCGTGTGCTCGAAAAAAACGAATTTCTTCAAACCAACCCACCGAAAACCAATTTAAATAAAGAAACGCAGTTTTTTAATCAAAGAGTTTAAACTGGAAAACGGAGTTGAGTCAAGCTTGTTCGGAAAAATGGACCCAAAGCAAATGGCTTCCTTGATGAAGCAGATGGGAATCAAGACTGACGAGATTGAAGCGGAACGCGTGGTTATAGAAAAGA
>JAZDIF010000102.1:0-24658 GCA_043805205.1 Microcaldota archaeon | reverse complement strand
GCTCGGCCCTCCCCTTTGCCCCAAAACGACTACGAGCGGGTTTTCGCTCATTCCCGCCATTCCCACGGCTTCAACCATCAGCGAAAACCCTCCGCCTGAAGTGGCCACCATCGAGCGCACTCCAGCGTAAGAAGCTCCTATCGCCATGTTCACCCCGGCAATCTCGTCTTCCGGCTGCTTGACGACGATGTCGTACTTCAACTCGTTCTCCGCGAGAAAACCGAGGATTGAATTGATGGGCGTCATGGGATAGATGGCGGCGAACTTGCACCCGGCCTTGATCGCCCCGATGGAAATTCCTTCGTTTCCGCTTGCAAGGATTCTCCCGCCTTGTACTGGCGCGGTTTTCAAAAGACTTTTCTTTTCGAAGCCCTTCGGGTAGTTTTCCCTCGCAAAGTCGAAACCCAGTTTTGCGGCTTTGACGTTCGTTTCCGCAGCTTCGTGCTTGAACGTTTTTACTAAAAGCTGTTCGAGAATCGGAAAATCGCAGTCTAGAAGCCCTGCGGAAGCGCCTAAGGCAACCGTATTGCGCGTTATCTTCTCTCCGCCTGCCTGCTCGGCGAGCTTGAGCAGCGGAAAGGAATAAAGTTCGGCGTTCTTTCCGCGGGGAAGCTTGGGTTTGATGAAATCCCCGTCGTAAATCAAGCCCGACTGTTGCGATAGGGAGGGAGAGTGCAACGAGATGGTTTCCTCGTTCAGCGCGACGAGGAAATCGGTTGCCGCTGCCGGAGAGCGGATTTTTTCAGGACTGGCTATTACCAAGGACGTGTTGTTTCCCCCGCGGATGAGCGAAGGGTATTCGCTGGAAAGGAAAACGTGAAGCCCGCTTCTCATGAGCGTCTTGGCGAAAACCATTCCGGCTTGCATTATCCCGTAACCGGCTTCACCGCCTATCATCCAAGATAATTTTCCGTCGTTAAAAGTGGGCACTGCGGGACTACCTCACTCCATTTTCGTGGGTTGAATCTCCTTTCTTCAACGCAAGAGTGTTTTTAATCGTTTTTTGCCTCGTTGATTGTCGTTCGCTTTTCGTGTTAAACATCGTTTTTAATTCCCGTCCGGACAGTTTTTTAGTGGAGTAAGTGGGAATATGGACTGGACGATGATAATGGAGTGGGACGAGCTGCTCATAGTGGCTGGAGTAGCAATGATGCTTTTCGTTGGCTTTGAAATAGGATTTTGGGTGGCTTTGGTGGGAACGATTCTTTTTCTCGCCACGGAAGGGTATTTGAACTTCTGAAACCGGGACGCTTCCACTCGAAGGTTTTTTAAGACGCTTTTCGTATTTCTTTAAAACGGTGGTCTGGTTGGAAGGGTGGGAGATTCTCGCGCAGGAAATTACTTTGGTATTAAGCGCGATTGTTCTCGTATTCTGGGTTTCGTACTCGCTGGTGATTTACAACCAGATGAAGTCTGGGACGGTGAGGAGAGACTGGTGGCTTTCCATGGTTTTCTACGTGGGAATAGCAATGCTGGTCTTGGGAAACCTCTTGCTCGCTTACAGCAAACTGAACGGGACGGAGTTCGGAGAACAGGTTTCGCTCGCCGTAAACCTGCTTTCCATGCTGATTTTCATTTTCGCTTTCTACTTGAGGATGGAGCACGCGCTGAAGCTCGCGATTACGAACGATTTCAGGAAGCCTTCGGGCAGAAAACGCAGGGCCAGGCGCTAAAATCCTTTCCCGCCCCTTTTTGTAAAGGTTTTTAAAGGTTATTGCCCCAAATTATAAAATCGCGAGCCGTATTTTTGTGAGTTTAGAACCGGGTTTCTCGCGATAGCGGATTTTTTGGGTTTGAGAATGGGTTCTGCCTTTACCCACTACTTGTCGCCGAAAATAGAGAAGATGGACGACGCGGAAGTCTCTTCCCTACTGGAAGAAATGCATTGTTCGAAGCAAAGCCTGCCTTTGATCGAATTGTCCGACGCGGGGCTCGTTGGGTTGGATGCAAAACCAGGCGAAGTCGTGAAGATAATCCGCGACGAGAAGAAGAAAGAGTACTACTACCGGCTTGTCGTTGATTGAAAACCGGCAGCGAGAGACATAGCTTAGTTCCGGGTTCGGAAAAAAACGGGGTTCGAGCAAAAATGTTCAAGGACGTTTCACGACTTTTCCTCCAGGAAAACACTATTGTGGACCAGCACTTGGAGTCTTACAACGATTTCGTAGAGCACACCACCCAGGAAATCGTTGACGCTCAGGGAAAGGTAGAACCGCAAGTGGAGGGGTTGAGCGTCAGGTTGGGGAAAATCCGCGCTGAAAAGCCCATGGTTGTCGAGGGGGACGGTTCGACGAGGCCGTTGTACCCGATGGAAGCGAGGCTGCGCGACTTGAATTACTCCGCTCCTTTGTACTTGGAAATGACCCAAGTCATCAAGGGAGTGGAAAAGAGGACTGAAGACGTTTACATCGGGGAGCTTCCAGTAATGCTAAAGTCGAAATTGTGCTACTTGCACGGGCGCAGCCCGCAGGAACTCCAGCAGATGGGCGAGGACTCGAAGGACCCGGGCGGGTATTTCGTGATAAACGGCACTGAAAAGACGCTCATGATTCTGGAAGACTTGGCTCCAAACCGAATTCTCGTTTCGAAGGAAAAGGAAACCGGCGCTGTTCAAGCCAAGGTTTTCTCCACGCGCTCTGGCTTCAGGGGAAGGTGCACGGTGGAAAGGACGAAAGAAGGTTTGATCGGCGTGACCATGCCTTCCTACAACAAGCCGATCGAGATGATTTTGCTATTGCGGGCGCTTGGACTGGTCGATTCGGAGAGGATTCTAGAGTCTTTCTCCAACGCTCCGGAAGTGAGGAACGACATTCTCTTGAATTTGGAGGCCGAGGTTGAAGTCAAGACCAAGCGCGATGCGTTGGAAACCATCGGAAAGCGCGCGGCTCCCGGGCAGCCCGTCGACTACCAGGTGAAGAGGGCGGAAGTTTTGATAGACCGTTACTTGCTTCCGCACATCGGAGTTGAGGAAAAGAACAGGATTGCAAAGGCGTTTTTCTTGTGCAGGATGGGCGAGAGGGCGATTCTGGTTTCCTACAAAAAACGCCCTACCGACGACAAGGACCATTATGCTAACAAAAGATTGAAGATTTCAGGAAAACTCATGGAAGAGGTTTTCCGCTATGCATTCCAGTTTCTCGTGAAGGACGTCGCCTACCAGCTGGAGAGGGCGAACGTGAGGGGAAGGAGGATGACTTTGTTTACTGTCGTTCGCCCCGACGCGTTGAGCGACCGCATAAAGTATTCAATGGCTACCGGAAACTGGGTGGGCGGGCACACGGGCGTTTCACAGCCTCTCGACCGTTATAATTTCGTTTCTGCAGCAGCGTTTTTGAAGAGGGTGACTTCGCCCCTGGCGAAAAAGCATCCTCATTACAAGGCTAGGGACTTGCACGGCACGCATTGGGGCAGGCTCGACCCGAACGAGACGCCTGAAGGCCCGAACTGCGGTTTGATTCGCAATCTTTCGCTGTTCTCGCAGATTACGGTGGGAAGGAAGGCGAGCGGAATGGACAATACTTTGAAGAAACTCGGGGTTTCGATGAACGTTTGAGGGTTGGTTTTTGAATGAGGGAAGCTAGCGTTTTTCTTGACGGGAAGTTCGTGGGTTTCATAGACAAGGGCTTTAAGCTCGTGAGGGAATTGCGCGAGATGAGGAGAAGGGGCGAGTTGGACCCTGAAGTGAACGTCGCTTTCTACGGGAAGACGAACGAGGTTTTCGTTAATACGGACGAGGGGCGCGTGAGAAGGCCGCTGATCGTCGTGAAGAACGGAAAGGGCCTTTTGACTGAAGAGCATTTGGAGAAAATCAGGAAGGGGGAACTGCATTGGAAGCAGCTGGTTGAAAACGGGATTATAGAGTTTCTGGATTCCGAGGAAGAGGAGAATTGCTTTATCGCCTTGAAGCCGGAAAACCTGACTCCCGAGCACACGCACTTGGAAATAGACCAGATCATGATTCTAGGCTTCGCTTCCTCGCAACTGCCTTTTCCGGAGTACAACATGGCTCCGAGGGTTTTGATGGCAGCTCAGCATGCGAAGCAGAGCTTGGGCTTGTACGCTTCAAACTTCAATTTGAGGACCGACACGCGCGCGCACGTTTTGTTTTATCCTCAGCAGCCTTTGCTGCAAACGCGCGCTTACCGAGATTTGAACTTGGCAAAAAGAGCCGCTGGGCAGAATTTCGTCGTCGCCGTCCTTTCGTACAAGGGATTCAACATGAACGACGCCGTCGTGCTGAACAAGACCAGCGTCGAGAGGGGGATGGGTAGGAGTGTTTTCATCAGGACTTACGCCGCTTTGGAGAGAAGGTATCCGGGCGGGCAGAAGGACGCTTTCGAGATTCCGAAGGAGTACGTCCAAGGGTTTTTGGGAGAAGAGGCGTACGCTCATTTGGACGAGGACGGGTTCGCTTCGCCGGAAACCGTGGTGGAGGGAAACGACGTTCTCGTCGGAAAGTCTTCGCCGCCCAGGTTTTTGAAGGAAATCTCGGCTTTGGAAATGGAGAGCGAGAGAAGGAGGGAGAGCAGCATTACCGTGAGGGGCAACGAGCGCGGGATCGTAGACGCGGTTATTTTGAGCGAAACTCCGGCGGGAAACAAGTTAGTGAAACTAAGGGTTCGCAATACCAACATTCCGGAAGTGGGCGATAAATTTGCGTCCCGCCACGGGCAGAAGGGAGTTGTTTCTTTGCTCGTTCCGCAGGAGGACATGCCTTGCACTAAAGACGGCGTTGTGCCTGATTTGATAATCAACCCTCACGCAATTCCGGGAAGGATGACAGCTGGGCACCTGCTTGAAATGCTTGGGGGCAAGGCGAGCGCGCTGGACGGGAAACTCGGCGACGCGAGCGCTTTTTCTGGAAGCAAACAGCAGGATTTCGAGAAGATTCTTTTGGAAAAAGGTTTTTCCGCCGCAGGACAAGAGGTTTTGTACGACGGGAAGACGGGGGAAAGGTTGCACGCGAAGATTTTCGTGGGCGTGATTTACTACCAGCGCTTGCACCACTTGGTGAGCTTGAAGATGCATGCGCGCTCGCGCGGCCCGGTTCAAATGCTCACGCACCAGCCTACTGAAGGGCGCGCGAGGGAAGGAGGATTGCGTCTCGGTGAAATGGAAAGGGACTGCTTCATAGGGTTCGGGGCCGCTTCGCTTTTGAAGGAAAGGATGATCGACAGCAGCGACAAGACTGTCGAGCTGGTTTGCGGAAACTGCGGTTCGCTCGCGTTTACGGACAGGCAGAAGAACAAGAGCTTCTGCTCGTTGTGCGAAGGCAGCGAGATTCACCCGGTTGAAATGAGTTACGCGTTCAAACTCTTGTTGGACGAAATGAGGAGCATTGGAATATTCCCGAAACTAAAGCTTATGGACAGGGCGTGAAAAAAATGAAGGTAATACAGGCTGTCGGTTTTTCCATATTCTCCCCGGACCAGATTCGCAAGATGAGTTCCGTGAAAATAACTGTTCCGGACACTTACGACGAGGACGGGTATCCCATCAGCGGGGGGCTGGCGGACCAGAAGCTTGGAGTAGTTGACCCGGGCTTGAAGTGCCGCACTTGCGGAGGCAGGATGAAAGACTGCCCTGGGCATCCAGGGCATGTGGAGTTAATCCGCCCGGTCGTTCACGTTGGGTTTGCCAAGCTCATTTACCAGCTGTTGAAGCTTTCCTGCAGGAAGTGCAGCCGCATCATGCACTTGGCGGCAAGCATTGAAGAGGCGAAAAGGCCTTTGGAATGCCCGCACTGCGGAGAAAAGCAGAAGAAAATCAAGTTCGTCAAGCCGACCGGTTATTATGAAGAGGACCGGAAGCTTTTGCCGAACGAAGTGCGCGAGAGGCTAGAGCACATTCCCGACGAGGACTTGCGTGGTTTTGGCATTGAAATCCGCCCAGAGTGGGCGGTGATGACCGTGCTGATCGCGCCTCCGGTTACGGTGCGCCCTTCTATTACCCTCGAAACGGGCGAGAGGAGCGAGGACGACTTGACGCACAAGCTCGTGGACATTTTGAGAATCAACCAACGGCTTGAAGAGAATATAGAAGCCGGCGCTCCGCAGTTGATTATCGAAGACTTGTGGGAGCTTTTGCAATATCACGTTACCACTTACTTCGACAACGAAACGTCGGGAATCCCCCCTGCAAGGCACAGGTCCGGACGGCAGTTGAAAACATTGTTTCAGCGCTTGAAAGGAAAGGAAGGGCGTTTTCGTTATAATTTGAGCGGAAAGCGCGTGAACTTTTCAGCTCGCACGGTCATTTCCCCGGACCCGACTCTGGGGATAAACGAGATCGGAATTCCGATTGAAATTGCGAAGGAATTGACCGTTCCAGTCAGCGTGACGCAGTGGAACTTGGAAGCGGTGAAGGAAATGATCCGCAATTTCGCGGACAAAATCAATTACGTAATCCGCCCGGACGGAAAGAGGAAGAAAATCACTATCGCCAACCTCGAGGAAATACTGCAGGAGTTGACTCCCGGCTATACCGTCGAAAGGCAGTTGTTCGACGGGGACTTGGTAATATTCAACCGCCAGCCTTCGCTGCACAGGGTTTCCATGCTGTGCCACGAAGTGAAAGTTTTGCCAGGAAAAACCTTCCGTTTCAATGTCGCGGATTGCACTCCGTACAACGCGGACTTCGACGGGGATGAAATGAACATTCACGTTCCGCAGACAGAAGAAGCGCAGAGTGAAGCGGAATTGCTCATGAAAGTCCAGGACAACATTCTTTCGCCGAGAAACGGTTCTCCGCTCATCGCCCCGGATTTGGACCAGATTACGGGATTGTATTTGCTTTCACTCGAGGATTTCGTCGTTTCAAAGAAGGAAGCTTGCGGATTGTTGAACGCGGCAGGAGTTAATGCGAAGATTGAAAAGAACGTCGTCAACGGGCGCGATATTTTCTCGATGATCTTGCCTGAAGATTTCGATTTCGAGCACGAGGGCAAGGCGAACAAAGTGCGCATTAAGCACGGAAAGTTTTCCGAAGGGTTTTTGGACGCGAGCGTGAACCGCGATATAGTGAAAAAGATTTTCGACGGGCTCGGGAGCGAAGAGGCGAGGAAGTACATCGACAAGGCGACGAAGCTTTCCGTAGAGCTCGTATACCGCTACGGGTTTTCGCTGAGCTTGAAGGACTACTACCTTCCGGAAAGCGCGCGGGCGGAAATCAACGAATTGTATTCCGAGGGAATGACGCGCTTGAACGAGCTGGTGAAGAAGTATAAAATGAAAAAGCTCGAACGCTTGCCTGGAAAGACTTTGAAGGAAACTCTCGAAGAGCAGGTTATGAATATTGTCGACTTGATTCGTTTTCACTGTTGGAACATCGTCAAGGAAAAAATCTCGAAAACGCCGGTTGAAATCAACGGGCGCATGTTCAATCACAATCCTTCCCTGCTTATGGCTTCTGCAGGCGTAAAGAACAAGCCTATTAACGTCGTTCAAATGGCCGCCCTAGTCGGTCAACAGGCGGTTCGCGGAAAGCGCCCGGTTTCCGGCTTCAGGAACAGGCTGCTCCCGCACTTCAAGAGAGGAGATTTGGGTGACAATGCCAGAGGATTCGTAAAAAGCAATTACAAGAGCGGCTTGACCGCGGTAGAGTATTTCTTCCACGCTGCGGGAGGTCGCGACGGTGTCGTTGATAAGGGAGTGAATCCCGCGAAGACTGGTTACATGCAACGCAGGCTGATCAACGCTTTGCAAGACTTTATTGCTGCGGAGGATGGAAGCGTTCGCGACAGCGAGGATAAAGTAATTCAATTCAAGTACGGTGGCGACGGCATGGACCCGAGCACCGGAAAGCAAATCGCTTACGGGGAGCCCGTCGGCGTGGTCGCGGCGCAGAGTATCGGCGAGCCCGGAACGCAGATGACCTTGAGGACTTTCCACTACGCAGGAGTAGCTTCGCTCGCCCAGTTCGGTTTCACTCGCTTGGTGGAGTTGGTTGACGCCAGAAAAACTCCCAAGAAGCCGGTTATGGAATTGTTCTTGAAGAAAAGCATGGCTGGCGACTTCGAGAAAGTGAAGGAAGTCGCGGCGAGAATCGAGGAAGTGGTTTTGGATGACGTTGCGGAAATCAAGGAGAATTTCGACCGCAAGCTAGTGAGCATTGTTTTGGACACGACCGCTTTGAGGGAAAGGGGAGTGCGCGAGAAGAGCGTCGTGGAGGAAATGGCGAAAATCGCCCCGAACTTCAAGCAGGACGGGAGCGAGATTACGATTAAAACCAAGGAAGATTCTCTCAAGAGCATTCGCAAGATGACTACTAAATTGAGGGAATTGCACTTAGGCGGAATAGCCGGAATAAGAAAGGCGATCATCGTCGAGAAGAAAGGGGATTCCGGTGGAAAGGAGTACGCTATTGCAACGGACGGTTCGAACTTGCAGGAAATTTTCAAAGTCGCGGAAGTGGACGCTTCGAGAACCGGAACTAACGACATCATGGAGATAAACGAGGTTCTCGGGGTTGAGGCGGCGCGCAATGCGATAGTTCAGGAGATAAAGAAGGTTTTGCAAATGCAGGACTTGAGCGTTGATGAACGGCATATTAAACTCATCGCGGATTCGATGGCTTTCCTCGGGAAAATCAAGAGCGTGGGGCGCCACGGCCTGGCGGGGCAGAAGAAGAGCGTCCTGGCGAGAGCCGCGTTTGAAGAAACGGCGAAGCACTTGCTGAACGCCTGCATTTACGGCGAGGAAGACGAGCTGAAGGGAATCGCGGAGAACATCATAATCGGCCAGACTATTCCGGCCGGAACGGGCAAAGTCAAGCTTCAAATGAAGTTCGGTTGACTTTAACCCCCTTTTTTAATTTTCCTTAAACGCCTTGTTTTTAAACAGCCTGCGGTTAATTCCTTGCCCTTCCGTCCGCTTCTTTTTTTATAAACGCGTTTCGGGTTGCATATGCTTTAAAACCCCCAGAAGGTAATGCGTTTCGTTAGTTCAGGGGGGTTGATTGAAATGGCGAAAGCCAGAAGAAAGGGAAAGAAAGTTAAGACGAGGAGGAAAGAGAAAGTCAGAACCAGCCGGCTTATCTCCAGGACGATGGCGATTACGGGCGGAGCGAGCGATAAAGTAGGCTAGCCCGTTCACCCTCTCGTTATTTATTTCTTTTTTAGCTTTTTCTTTTCATGGTCCGCGTGGAAACCCGGGTTAGGGCTAGGGAATTTTCCGGCTTCAAACCGCCGTTGAGAGAGTTTAAGACTCGCATCGACATTTTCAACTCTTGGGTGGAGCACTTGCGAAGGGCTGGCGAGGCTGGCGAAAATCCTGAGCAGTTGATGAGGGACGTTATCACCCACGCGCCCGTGGGAATGTTTCTCGTGAGAAAAAGCGACGGAAAAAACGTCGGAAAGGTCGTGGCGGCTTTCCCGCATTCTGTTCTCACGTTTTTAGGCGTTCCTTTAGGGAAAGACCCGAGGGAATTGCAAAGGAGAGTTGCCGGCGTTAAATTCTCCCCCAACCGCAGGAGGGCGCGCAAGGAACAGCGTAGCAAACCGCCGTTTGAAGCTTACGCCGAATTGCGAATGCCTGGCTCGGATTTTGATTTCGACGAGTTTTTGGAAAAGCACGAGAAAGTCCCGCCGGGTTCGAGGGTTCCAGCTGATATTAATTACTTGCTAGGCATTCACAAGTATGGCCTTGACTTGCCTCCGGACTTGTTTCCAATGGGCGAGGGCGATAAGCCTGATTATTATCGTGCTATGGCCGGAAGACCGATATACGATTCGGAAGGGCACCATACTCACAGCTTGTTTTTCACCATAGACTTGCCCCCGGAAAAAATCGGGGAAGCCCGCAGGGACGCTGGCGGGATGAAAAGGAGTTTCACCGAAATTCTAGTCCGGTCTCACATTCGAAGTCTGGAAAACAAGGACCCTCGTACTGCCGACCACTCGTTGTTCGTGAAGAGTTTGGGAATGGGTCTGGCATCGACGTTTTTGGACAGCGGGTTGAACGCCAGGTTTTCTGAGAAGAACCGGTTGACCCGCAGGCACTTGGCTGAACTGGCTTCGGCCCTTTGGCTGCATGACGTGGGGAAGATCGCGATTCCGGATTCCATTTTGTTAAAGCCGGGTTCTTTAACGGATGAAGAGAAGGCTGTCGTTCAAAAGCACGTTTCGTACGGCCTTGAACTCGCTTCGAGGTTTCTTCCTTTGGAAACGAACGCCATAGATGCGGTTGGGCAGCATCACGAGGATTTCGACGGGAAGGGTTACCCGAGGCGTTTGAAGGGCAGGCACATCAGCCTGCCGGGAAGGCTCGCGTCGATTGCAGACGTTCTGCAGTCTTTGACTGAAGCGCGTTACTACAAGGCAGGGTGGAGCATAGAGCAGGCGTTGGGGTATTTAGTCGAGAAGAGCGGAACTCGTTTTGACCCAGCGCTCGTAAGGTTTTTGGTGGAAAACTTCGAAAAGGTGAACAATGAATCGCTGAACGACTTGAAAATGGAGCACGGGTACTTGCAGGAAGACTTGCGACGGTGCGAGGAAGACTTGAACGGGCTGGGAATATCCTCCAGCCGTTTGAAGGCTTATGCTGTTGCCAACGTGCCGGTTGAGACAGTGAAGCACGAACTGGCGCGCTTCGGCATTCTACCCGATCATGTGGAGCGGCTTATTAAAACCAAAAAATTGAAGCCTGAAACTCGTTTCAAGGGGATTGTGTTGCGCAAGCTGAGCGCTTTTGACGTTTGGGAGATAAACTCACTTTTGAGGAAGTTTGTAGAAGAGCAAAACCGCTTGCAGGCAATTCCGGTTTCGTATAAAAAGCCGGTAGACGACTACCAGCAGCATCTTTTGAATTACTACGTTGCACTGACTCGCGAGTCGGAAATGCTTCCGAGGGAATTCAGGGTGCGCGAAGGGTGGAACGCGAAAGTCAACGCGTGGAGAGCGCAGGTTTACCCGCAGCTTTTGCGAGAACTCAAGCAAGCGCGCGCAAAGCAATAAAACTCCCGTTTTTCTTTCTTCTTTCATGCACATTTTGCTTCGCGACGACAGCCGCGTGGAGTTTTTTCCACTCTCGCACAACAGGCAGGGTGAAGAGTGGATTGTCGTCGGAAGGAAAGGAACATCCGATTATTTGGACGTTTCTCCCGTCGGTTTTCAAATAATCTCCCTGCTGGAGAAAGGAAAAACGGTTTCGCAAGTCGAAAAAACAATTCGGGAAAAGCTCGGCGAGTCTTACGACGTCAAGTCTTTCGTCGCCAAGCTTGAAGACAACCGGCTAGTAAGAGCAGTTGACGGAAAAATCCTGGAGCGAAGGGAAAAAAAGGATTTCATCAACTTGGGCGCGAAGCTGGCTTTATCGAAGGAAAAAGTTTCGTTCCTGTTTTCCAAACCCGCGCTGTTGATCTACGCGATTATTCTGGTTGAAGGGATCCTGCTGATTGCAGGCGACTTCAACTCTTTCGTTTCCTACAAGGACTTCGTCTTCACCGAATCCCTTTCGATTTTCCTCCTGGTTTCCTTCGCAACATCGTGGGTTCTGGTTGCCCTGCACGAAACGGGGCACTACGTGGCAGGATTGCATTTCGGTGCAAAGCCGAGGTTCGGGCTGATCGCGAGGCTCCAGTATTTGATTGCATTCACGGAATTGACGGACTTGTACCTGGTGAAAAAATGGAAGAGGAACGTCGTGTTCCTGGCGGGGTTGGTGGTGGACGGGCTGATTCTGGCAATGGCGGTGGGCTTGGTTTGGGCTGGAAACTACGGGATTTGGGCCGTTCCGTTGTGGCTGATTAAGTTTTTGAAGTTCGTGATTCTCGTGGAAGTGTTCGGAATCGTGTGGCAGACGATGGTTTTCCTGCGGACGGACCTTTACTACCTGCTCGAAAACCTGTTCGGGATTGAAAGCCTGCACGAAGAGTCCTTGCGCAACATCCGCTTCGTTTGGACGCACTTGTACGGAGGGCGGCCCCTGCACTCGGTTTTCAAGACTGAAATCAAAAAACGCTACATCATTTTCTACAACCTTTTCCTCGCGTTCGGCGTGATTGCGAACTTGGTGCTCTTGCTGTTCTACGAGGTTCCAATCACGATTTTCCTCATTTCAACCTCGGTGTTGAACGTTTCCCTCGCTTTGGCCGCGTCGAACGTGCTGGGCGCTTTGGACTCGCTGGTTTTCCTAGCTGTTTTCTTCTTCAACTTCGGCTTGTTGTTCTTCGCTTTTTCCCGCGCCCATGCCCTGACCCCCCGCACGATAAAACACTGGAGCGTTTACGCGAGGGGCCTGCTCTACCCCCTGTACGCCCTCCCTTGGAAGCACCACGTCCAGCATTTCATGGGCGAGGAGAAAAAATTCAAAATCAAGCCCAAGCAGCCGAAGGAAGCTTTCAGCAAACGTTAAAAAAACGCCTTTACCTTAAGTTTGTTTCTTTCGAATGGTGGAAATACGTGGTTTTTTTCGACGCTTGGGCTGAACTCTCGCTTTTTTCGCTCGCGTTCTCGGCGGTTTCGTTCTATTTGAACAAGACGCTGGGGCAGCGCGACAGGGTAAAATCAATTCAGAAGGAATTCCAGGGTTACCAGAAGGAACTGCAGAAGGCGATCGTGGACAAGGACGAGAAGAAGTTGGAGGAGTTGAAGAAGCACGACAAGGAAATGAACGAGAAGATGATGCAAATGCTGTGGCTGCCTTGGAAGGCGAGCATCGTCATCCTCCCCCTAGTGTGGATTTTGATATCGTGGGTATTGCCGCCTTTGTACCGGGGCTTCGTTATTTTGCTTCCGTTCAACATCCACCTTTCTGCAATACTCTCGTGGACTTTCTACTCCAACATCTTTCAAACAGCTGCTTACGGCACTACCGGGTTTTTCATCGTTTGCGCCATTTTCTTCGGGCTTGCCATGGAGGGGATAGCCTCGCGCTTGTGGCCCGCTTCCCCCAGCAAGTGAGTTTGTTTAAAACCAGCCTTGCGTAATGCGTTCGGTGGTTTTGGGGTTGTTGAGGATTGCTATTTCGGGACAGACGGGCTGCGGCAATTCTACCGCTTCCGAACTGGTTTCCAAGAAACTCAAGCTGAAGAAATTCAACTACACGTTCCACGATTTGGCGCGGGATTTGAACGTTCCTTTCGCGCGGCTGCACGAGCTGGCGGAACTCAACCCGAAGTACGATTTTTTGTTGGATAAGAAACAAATTGAATTCGCGTTGAAGGAGGAGAATTGCGTCGTGGGAACGCGCCTGGCGGTTTTTCTGGACAAGATCTCCCCGAAATTGGGAATGAAAAAACCGCGTTTCGACTTGAAAGTGTGGCTTTCCGCGCCGTTGAAAACGCGCGCTTCAAGGATTTCCGAGAGAGACGGAGTAAATTTGGACGACGCGCTGGACGAAGTGATTTACCGCGACAATTCCAACAAAGAGCGTTACAAGAAACTGTACGGAATCGAGTATGCTGTGCCAGAGGACTGCCTGCCGATAGACAACGGGAATCTCGATGCAAAGAAAACGGCTGCTTTGGTAATAAGCGCGGCGGGAAAGTTGAAAAGAAAAATAAAGAAAAAACGGTGATTGCAATGACGAGGGTTTTCCAGAAGGGAGTGAAGGCTTTGGTGCTGAAGGGCAGGAGGGCGGGGCAGGCCGTGGAAGTGACGGAAGTTATAGACAATTCTTTCGTTAAAGTGAAGAATTCCAAGGGGAAAGAGCGGAAGATGAACACGAGGCACTTGAAGCCCGCGTAGCTTATTCTTTAATTTGTCCTGCTTCCCATTTTATTTTCATGATTCTCTTGCGAGAGTTCGAAGGCAAAATAGGAAAAAAACCCAGCGAACGCCCTCTGGAAGAAAAACTTCGGAAGGGAGTTTTCGTGCTAGACAAGCCTTGCGGTCCGACGAGCCACGAGGCAGCTGCTTTCGTCAGGAAGATCTTGGGCTTGAAGAAAGCAGGGCACAGCGGCACTCTCGACGCGAACGTCTCGGGGGTTTTGCCGGTAATGCTGGAGGAGAGCACGAAGGCGGCGCGTTACCTCCTGGGTTCGAGGAAAAAGTACGTTTGTGCGATGCGCTTGGGGGAACGGAAAAGTCTCGAGGAAATAGAGCGCGCGTTCTCGAATTTTCGCGGGAAGATTTTCCAGAAACCGCCTTTGGAAAGCGCGGTTGCGAAGAAACTTCGCGTTCGTGAGGTTTTCGTGCTGGAGATTCTGGAAACCGTGGACAAAGAGGTTTTGTTCGAGTGCGACGTGGAAGGCGGTTTTTACGTCCGAAAATTGTGTTTCGACGTGGGCGAGGTTTTGGGGTGCGGGGCGGAAATGGCGGAATTGCGCAGGGTTTACGCGGCTGGTTTTACGGAAGAGAACGCGCGCACCCTGCAGGATTTGAGCGACGCTTTCTGGCTGTGGAAGGAAAAAGGAAACGGGAAAGAGTTGAACGGGCTGGTTTTGAACTTGGAGGAAGCGCTGGAAGGGTTGCTGAAGAAGGTGGTCGTGGACGACGGGGCGATAAAGCCGATTTCCACCGGCGCGAACCTCGCCGTTCCGGGGATAGTGGCGTTGGACGATTGGATTGCAAAGGGAGAGGCGGTGCAGGTGTTGAATTCCAAGGGGGAAATAGTTTGTTTTGCTAGGGCTTTGGCTAGTTCGAAGGAAGTGAAGGAAAAATTCGAGAAGGGCGAGGGCGGGCTGGTTTTCGACGTCGAGAGGGTCGTATTGTAAGCTTTTTAAACGCCTTTTTGCATTATCTTAAAGTCGTGAAGCAAAAGCTCACGGAGCTTGCTTCTGCTTTTCCCAAGTGTTTTAAACCGCGAAAACAAAGTTTTTTTCGCGCCGGGATGGCAGAGCGGTAATGCGCACGCCTGGAAAGAAACTGTTTCTGGTTGCCCGTTTTCGGGCGCACCTGCAACCTTTCCTTTAAAGCGTGTGGCCGAAAGGCCTCCTGAGTTCGAAGCTCACCTTTTCTTCGTATGAGAAAAGGCTAAACCGAAAAGAAAAAGCGAAAGTCTCAGTCCCGGCGCTTTCAGCGCTTTTTTGAACGCTTAAGAAAATTTCGAACGGTGGTTTTGTTTTGGCAGACGCGAAGGACGAAAAGGGAAAGCAGGTCGTAAAGAAGACGTCCAGCTTCCAGGGCTCGCAGGTTCCGATAAAATTTGCGAAGAGGAAATCGAAGGAAACGCCGGAATTCAGGGGAATCCTCCGCCTAGTTGGAAAGGACGTTGACGGGCACCTGACCATTTCCGAGTCGTTGAGGAGAGTAAAAGGAATCGGTTTTAACTTGGCTTCAAACTTGAGTGTAGTCGTCACCACGAAGCTCGGCATTCCGCTGGACGAGTTGGTTGGAAACTTGAACGAAACGCAGTTCTCGCAGTTGGAGGACGTCGTGAAGTTCCCGCAGAAGTACGGCATTCGCGCTTTTCTTTTGAACCGCCAGAAGGATTCAGAGAGCGGCGAGATGAAAAACCTCGTCATGACCGACTTGGGCTTTTCAATAAAGCAGGACGTAGCGAGGGAAACGGAATTGCGTTCCTACCGCGGCTGGAGGCACAACATCGGCCAGAAAGTCCGCGGGCAGCACTCGAGAACCACCGGCAGGACTGGAATGACCGTTGGGGTGCTGAAGAAGGCGATCAAGGCGCAGAAGGCGGCGGCTGCAACCGGAGCCCAGGAGAAGTCGGCAGCGCCGGCGAAGGAAAAGGAGAAGAAGTAACCTTTTTGATTTTGAAAGTGGTTTTGAAATGGGAGACCCTGTTCGCAAGAAGAAAAAGTTCGAAAAGCCGAAGAAGCTTTGGGACAAGGCGAGAATCGAAGCGGAGAGCAAGCTTCGCGAGGATTTCGGCTTGAAGAACGCGCGCGAATTGTGGGGAATGCAGACGCTGCTGAGGAGGGTCAGGCGCGAGGCGCGAAGGCTGCTGAGCGGAAAGGGAAAGAACCTCGACGAGAGGAAGGGAAAGCTGTTGAAGCGCGTGAACAGGCTGTTTCTGCAAAAGCAGGACTTGACTCTCGACGACTTGCTTTCTCTTACCGTAAAAGACGTTTTGGAACGCAGGCTGCAGAGCGTTCTCGTGAAGAAAAACATGGCGAAGACCATGCGCCAGTCGAGGCAGTTCATCACGCACGGGCACGTTTCTGTGAACGGAAGGAAAGTTTCTTCGCCTTCTTTCCTCGTTTCCTTCGAGGATGAGTTTCTCGTGGGTTGGTTCAAAAAGCCCATGGGCGTTTTTGCCGAGGAAACGAAAGAAGTAATAGCGCCTAAGGTGGAAAGCCCGGCGGCGCAAGAGAGTGTGACGCAAAATGGCTGAAACTGCCGCACCTGCAAGGCAAGAGCGCTTTATGGAAAGGAGAGTCTTAATCCTAGAAGGAAAGTGGGGGGTAGCGCATATTTTCTCTTCGAAGAACGACACGATTATCACCATTACCGACTTGAGCGGGGCTGAAACGATTGCAGTGGGAAGCGGCGGAATGGTCGTTAAGAGTGATAGGGAAGAGGGAAGCCCGTACGCTGCAATGCAAGCCGCTTTCCGGGCTGCAGATAAAGCGAAGGAAAGGGGATTGGTCGGAGTTCACGTTCGCGTCCGCGCGCCTGGCGGGCATCATTCGAAAACCCCCGGTTCCGGAGCGCAAGCCGCAATCCGCGCTTTGGCGAGAACCGGATTAAGAATAGGAAAAATAGAAGACGTCACTCCATTGCCGACTGACACTACGAAAAGGCCTGGCGGCAGAAGGGGAAGGAGAGTATAGTTTTTTGGAAAAAAAGCAAGGGGGGAGGGTTTTGAAATGAGAATAGTGCACGAGGACGACAAGACTTTGGTTTTGGCTTCGGAAAAGGAGCCGGCTGTCCTGCTGAACGCACTGCGCAGGGCCGTGATTTCCGAAACGCCCGCAATGGCAATTTCGGAAGTTGATTTTTACGAGAACAACTCGCCTTTAATCAACGAGTACTTGTCCAACCGCATCGGCTTGACTCCCTTGTCTTGGGAGGACGGCGTTGAGGACGACGCGAGAGTGGGCTTTTCCTTGAACGCAGAGGCGTTGGAAGAGCCGAAGACGGTTTACAGCAGGGACTTGGTTTCTTCGGACGAGAAAATCAAGGTTTTCTACGAGAACATACCGCTAGTGGTTTTGAACAAGGGGCAGAAGCTCCGCTTGGAGGCTTTCGCGACGAAGGGAACCGCCAAGCAGCACGCCCGTTTCCAGAGCGCCGTCGCTTCGTACGGGCGCCTGGGGGAATTCAAAATTTCCGAGAAGTGCAAGAAATGCTCTTCCCCGTTGAAGGCGTTCCCGTTGCTTGAAGGCAAAAAGACGGCTGGAGTGGAGTTTCCGGAAAACAGTTTCCTGTGCGGGAACTGCGAAAAGTCCGACGGGGACGGAAAGCAGTTTTTGTTCGTGGTAGAGTCGTTCAACAACCTTTCGGCGAGAGAACAGTATTCGAGGGCGTTGAAGGTGCTTGAAGCGAAAACGAAAGCCTTGGAAAAAGAATTCAAGTGAGCGAGTTTGAAAGTGAAAGTAATTCCGAATGCGAAAGCGTTTTCAGTTTCCCTGGGCGAAGGCGTGCTGAAAGTGCGAGTGCGATCCCCCGCTGAAGGCGGGAGGGCGAACGGGGAACTGGAAAAAACGCTTTCGAAAAAACTGGGGAAAAAAGTTTCGATAACAAAAGGATTCAAGTCGAGGGAAAAAGAAATTCAAGTCGAAGGAATGGATGAAGAGGAGGTCGTGCAAAAGGTTTATTCCCTGTCAAACTGAGTTTAATGATAGAGGGTTTGCAGGGGTGGCAGAGCCTGGTCAAATGCGCTGGCTTGAGGTGCCAGTCTCTTAGGAGTGCCTGGGTTCAAATCCCAGCCCCTGCACGTCAAAAATTTTTGGTGTTGAAGAAAAATGAAGAAATCGAAATTCAGAGGCCCGGAAAACTCGCAGACGAACGCGTTGGTTGCGTTGCTGCAGAAGACCGCCAGGAAAACCAAGGCGGGAGTGTGGAACAGCGTAGCCGAGTTCCTGCTCAAGCCCGCCAGGCGTAAGAAGGAAAAGGCGGTGAACTTGTACAAGCTGGAAAAAATTTGCAGTGACGGCGATGTAGTCGTAATCCCGGGAGTCCTGCTGGGCGTTGGGGATTTGAAAAAGAAAATAACCGTGGCGGCGTTCCGCGCGAGCAAGAGCGCGAGGGAAAAGCTGGGCGGAAGGCTAGTCTCCATCAGGAGTTTGGTTGAAAAGAACCCGGAAGGGAAGAAAGTCAGGATTATAGCGTGATTTGAAAATGATTGTGATAAACGGAGAAAAAGCGATTGCGGGAAGGGTTTTGGCTTTCGCCTCCAAGAAACTCCAGGAAGGGGAGCAAGTGATAGTGGTTAACGCGGAGAAAGCGGTTTTCTCCGGCGATGCGGTAAACATCGTGAGCAGGTACAAAGCGAAGCGCGACATCCAGAACAAGAGCAATCCCGAGCACTCCCCGAAATACCCCGTGCGCCCGGACTTGTTCTTGAAATACATCTTGAGGGGAATGCTTCCCAAGAAGAAAGCGTCCGGAAAGAAGGCGAGGGGCAATTTCAGGGCGTTTTTGGGAATGCCTGCCGAGTTCGAGGGGAAGGCGCAAAAGTTTTACAAAACCAGCGATGATTTGACGGTCAAGTTCGTTTCGTTGGGTGAAGTTTGCAGGAAGCTGGGTTGGAAGGGTTGAGAAAACATGACTGAAAAAACTGAAGGCGTTCAGGCTGAAAAGAAAGCCAGGAAACCGAGAAGGAAAAAGCAGCTGGTGGAAAGGGGCAAGAGGAAGGAAGCTATTGCCCGCGCGTACATCAAGCCCGGAAAAGGGATTGTCCGCATAAACGGGATTTTGCTCGATTCTTTCCCGAATCCTTTCGCAAAGCAGGTTATTGCCGAGCCGTTGTCTTTCCTGGAGGGTCCTTTCGACTTCGACATCCGCGTTTCAACGCAAGGCGGGGGTTTCATGGGCCAGGCGCAAGCGGCGAGGACCGCGATTGCGAGGGCTTTGGTTTCGTTTAAGAAAAGCGAGGATTTGAGGAAGAATTTTTTGGATTTCGACAGGAGTCTTCTTGTGGAAGACGTGAGGAGAGTCGAGCCGAAGAAGTTCAAGGGCCCGAAGGCGAGGGCTAGGTTTACCAAGTCGTACAGGTGAGGAAAAAATGTTGATTCCAGTCCGTTGTTTCTCGTGCGGAAAGCCGGTTTCGGAGAATTGGGAGGAGTTCGAAACGCGCACGCAGGAAGGCGAGGAAGCAGGAAAGGTTTTGGACGAGTTGGGCGTTTTCCGCTATTGCTGCAGGAGGATGTTTTTGAGCCAAGTGGACTTGATCGACGAAATCCTGCCTTACAAGAGGTTTTAACTTTTTCTCAAGCCCCAATTGTTTTTGCGGGGTCGTGGGGTAGCCTGGCATCCTTCCAGCCTGGGGGGCTGGAGACCTGAGTTCGAATCTCAGCGACCCCACTGCATTTTTTAATTCGATTCAGCCAAATTGTTTTTTGCAATGCGGCGATGGTCTAATGGTATGACACGAGCCTTCCAAGCTCGAAGCTCGGGTCCGATTCCCGGTCGCCGCACTCAGTTTTTTTCGTTAACTGGCTTTCAGGTTAAAAAAGATTCTATATTGCTGAGAGTTATTTCCCTGACTCTCTCTTGCGCTTCTCTTGTCATCCAGCCGTAATCTGGAGTCAAATAAACGTTATCAAGCTTTCTGAATTTGTCCCTCCAATTCTTGTCTTGAAGCTCGTCAAACCACGTGCTGATTTTTTTGCCTCGGCAAAGCCCGTACAACGTTTTCAAATCAACCAGTTCCATCCTTCCGGGGTTGAGCAAAACCGCTCCTTTTTTCATTTGTTTCAGTCTCGATTCGTCGAGAATTCCTCTCGTTTCTTCAGTCAGTGGGCAGTGCAGGCTGACGACGTCGCTCGTTTTCAACAATTCATTCAGTCCGGCGAATTGGTAAGGCGCCGCTTCCTTTTTGTGCGAGTAGTAAACGACCTTCATGCCCATGGTTTCGGCGATTTCCGCAACCCTTTCCCCTATTTTCCCAAGCCCGATTATGCCGAGCGTTTTTCCCTTCAACTCCCAACCCATAAAATTTTCGAAACCCCAACTGCCTTTCTTTACGAAGTTCATCGCGTCGTGCGTCTGCCTGGAACAGTTCAAGAGGGCGGAAATAGTCAATTCCGCGACGGCTTCCGTCGCGTAGCCTGGAACGTTCGTCAAGACAATGCCCTTCTTTTTGAAAAGCTTGGCGTTAAAGTGGGATGCATCCGTGTGCATTGCACCGACGTATTTCAAGCTGGTTTTCTCCCACAAGGAATCGTCGTAATAGTCGAACGGCCTGACGACCAACGCATCGGCGCCTTTCAAATGCTCTGGTTTAAGAGTTTGGAGATACTCGCCAGCGGCAAAAACCATCTTTATTTTTTCTGCGAATCGTTTCAATCGGTTGACGAATTCCTTTTCTAGAGGCTTGGGTTTCAAGTCGTACAAAACCAGAGTTTTGAACCGCCTCATTCCCTTCACTCAAATCTTGTAGTACTGCAAGTGCGGGACTCCGCCGATTTTCTTCACGCTCTCGCTTGGAAAGCCCAGCGCTTTCCTGGCTATTTCAACCGACTTTTTTCCGACGATGTTCGCATTGTCGGCTTTCTTCAAAAGCTCCATTGCTTGCAGTTCGCTCACAACGCTTCCTTCGTAGAAAGCGCGGTAGTTCTTCAAATCCAATGCAGTGTCCCCCTTTTCGAAAATCTTTCCCAGCAGTTCCGAGTCGCACAATGCGATTATGGTTTTAGTGACTCCGCTGGAGGTCTTACGGTGGGTTTTGGCGGTTACTTTTGAAGAAGGGCTTTTCACGCCAGACTCACTTTTTTCTCTCGGCTTTCCTGAGCGCGTCGTCCAAAAGTTCCTTCACTTGGTCTATAGTGGCGAATTCCAAGGGATTGATCGCGTCCAGAAGCGCTTTCAGTTCCCTAACTTCCTGCTTGGTGGCGAGCTTCGTCTCGTCCACGCTCTTGCCCCCGCCTCCCTGCGGGGCTTCCCTGGCAACCTTGTCTATCTTGTCGTTCATGGTGATTAACGTCCTTCCGAGGATTTCCTCGTTCTTTTCCATGGTCTTGATTTTCTGCGCGATGAGGTTGATTTTCGAATCGAGCGTCTGCAGTTCAGAGCGCGTGCTTTCGAAAGAATCCCTCGCCTGGGACCTTTGCGGAGGCATTTTTCAAACACCTTTTTTCGTTTTAAACGCTTTAACCAGCTGGTTATTAAATAACTTTTTCTTGCGCCGGGAATAAAGCAATTAAAAACTTTGTTTGCGTTAATCACTCGTTCTGCTTGCTAGGGTGGGGTTGCAGTGAAAACTAAAGATAAACACGGGGTCGTGAAAGCCTTTCTTTTGGACGCCGACCACGTGATGAAGAACGGCGAGAGCGCAGTGAGGCTAACGCTCAAGCTGGAAAGCGGGAAGACAATCCGCCTGTACGACTCTTTCGAGCCTTACTTCCTAGTCAAGCCCAAGGGCGACTTGCAGAAAGCCAAATCCTCTCTGGAGGGAATGCAGGCTAATTCCCGAAGCGGGCTTGTAAAAACCAAGAGAGTGGAGGAAACTTCCCTCTCGTTCCGCAACGAGAAAATCCCTTTGCTTAAAGTGTTCGCTTTCAAGGCGTCCGACGTCCCTTCACTGCGCGAAGAGGCGAAGAAGCACGGGGAGCCTTTCGAGTCCGACATTCCTTACACGCGGCGTTATTTGCTGGATAAGTTGCTGCGGCCGAACTCGCTGCACGAAATCGAGCACGAGGGGCTGAGCGTGAGGAAAATAAAGCTCTTAGAGTCTAACGAAACGCCCAAGCTCAAAATGCTTTCTCTCGACATAGAAACTTACAATCCCAAAGGCATGCCTAACGCCGAGAACGACCCGGTGCTGATGATTGGCTTCGACGGGCAGGAGAGGGGGGTTTACTCGTTCAAGAAAAAGTTTTCGAAAGACTTCGTGACGAGCTTCGGTTCGGAAAAGCAGATGATTGAGGAATATTGCGCGTTATTGAGGAAAAAGCACGTGGACTTGGTTTGCACTTACAACGGCGACCAGTTCGACTTGCCGTACTTGCAAACGCGGGCGAAGAGGCTGGGCGCGGACTTGCGGCTGGGCAGGGACAAGAGCCAGGTTAAAAGCAGGAAAATCGGCTTGCGCACGATTTCCGAAATTTCCGGGAGGATTCACTACGACGTCTTTCCAGTAGCGTCTTTCCTGAACTTCATCGGAACGATTAAAGTGGAAAGGCTTACTCTCGCCGAAGTTTACGCGACAGTCTTGGGCGGGGAAAAACTGGCGATGGACAAGGAAAGCATGTACAAAATCTGGGATTCCGGCTCGCAAAAAGAGTTGGATTATTTGGCTGAGTATTGCTTGAGGGACGCGGAAGCGTGCTTGGCGTTGACCAAGCACTTTTTACACCTTCAATTAGAGTTGGGAAAGCTCGTGCAAATGCCGTTGATTGAAGTGTCGAGGGCAACAGCATCGCAGTTAGTCGAGACGTTTTTGTTGAGCAAGGCGTTCGTCAGGAAGGAATTGGCTCCCAACAGGCCTTCTTCGGAAGAAATTTCACTGCGCCAAGCGCCGGTGGAAGGAGCTTTCGTGAAAACCCCGGAAGCCGGGGTTTACGACAATATTGCGGTCCTCGACTTCCGTTCTCTATACCCGTCCATAATCATTTCGCACAACATCGACTCGACTACGTTCAACTGCGACTGCTGCAAGAACGACGGTTTCGTCTCGCCCCAAGGGCACCGGTTCTGCAGCAAGAGGAAAGGAATAATCCCCGAAATGCTGGAGGAGGTTTTGAGGGAAAGGGCGAGAATACGCACTGAAATGAAAAAGCTGGACAAAAACTCGACGGAGTACAAGGCGTTGGACGCGAGGCAGTGGGGCTTGAAAATCCTCGCGAATTCCACGTACGGCTATTTGCTTTACGCCCGCTCGCGCTGGTATTCGCGCGAGGGAGGGGAGGCGACGACCGCGTGGGGAAGGCACTACATCCAAAAGGCGTTGTCCGAAGCGGAGAAATTCAACCTCAAGCCTTTGTACGGGGATACGGATTCCGCGTTTCTGCTTTACGAACGCAAGAGCGACGTTGCGGAGTTCCAAAAGAAAATCAACTCGGAACTGCCGGAAGCGATGCAGCTTGAACTGGAGGGTTTCTACCCGCGCGGGATTTTCGTTTCAAAGAAAGTCAAGGGAAAAGAAGAGAAAGGGGCAAAGAAAAAATACGCTTTGATCGGCGAGGACGGGAAAATCAAAATCCGGGGTTTTGAATTGGTGAGAAGGGATTGGAGCAAGGTTGCGAAAGACACGCAGCGCAAGGTTTTGGAAATACTTTTGAAGGAAGGGAACGTAGAGAAGGCGGTAGCGCTGGTGAGGAAGGTGGTGGAGGATTTGAGGGCGGAGAAGATTCCGATAGAGGATTGCGTGATTTACACGCAATTGCGGAAGAAAACCGGGAGTTACGAAGTGAAGAGCCCGGAGTTGGGGGCTGTTGAGCACGCGCGGAAAATCGGAAAGAGGATTCCCGAGAACTCGGTCGTGATTTACGTTGTTACCAAGGAAGGGAAGGAATCGTCGAAGAGCAAGCAGCAGGTTTACAAGCAAGCGAGGCTCGCAGAGTTAGCGAAGAATTACGATCCCGATTATTACGTGAACAACCAGGTTTTGCCAGCGGTGTTGAGGATTCTGGGGGCGTTGGGCTTCGACGAGGATTCTTTGAAAACGGGGAGGAAACAGGCGGGGCTTGCCGGTTGGAGCTGAAACCGTAGCTTACTCCAGCATTTTTCTTACCGGTGCGGCAACCCTTCGGGTGAACTTGATTCCTTTCTTCCCGACGATTCTCGCAGCGGCGTGAGAGGCTATTTCTCCCGCTCTCTTCAAACTCTTGCCTCTCAACAATGCCATGAGGAATCCGGCTGCGTAAATGTCCCCAGCTCCGGTAGTGTCCAGAACGCGAGTTTGCACTGCCGGAATTGCATGAGTTTTTCCTTGCGAGTGCACCAATGAGCCTGCCGGCCCCAGTTTAACAACGGCGATTTTGTTTTCTCCGGCGATTTCCCTCACGGCTTCTTGAGGGTTTTTTCCCGTAAGCGCCCTAGCTTCTTGCTCGTTCGCAAAAACAATGTCGACGTATTTCCCTATGATTTCTTGAAGAGCGCTCCTGTTTCTTTCAACCACGCCTTGGTCCGCCAGGTCTATGGACACCGTTACCCCGCGTTTCTTAGCTTCCTGCATTGCCTTTACAATAGTCCGTGCTATGGGAAATCCTTTTTCCAGCCCGAATGCGTGGACGTGCAGCACATCGTGGCTTCCAACGAAATGCAACGGCAATTCTTCCGGCGCATATTGTCCCCACTGCCGTTCGGCTATGAGCATGGTGCGCTTTCCGTTTGGAGTCACCAGGATGAGTATCTTAGCCATTGCTCTTTTTCGAGGTATGGCGTGCGTTTGAACGCCGTGTTGTTGAAGGTATTCAATAATGCGCTTTCCTTCCCTTCCCGGTTCAACGTGCATGCTGACTAACGCCTTTCCTCCCAGGCTGGAAATGCCGATTGCGGTTGCGTCGCTGCCTGCGGTGGGGAAAAGCAGGGGTTTCCTGCCTTTTCTCCTCAGAGCCCGTTCGATTTCTTGAATTTGTAGGTCGGCAACCTTGTAGCGCCTGTCCTGCTCGAAGCCCAGGGAGCTGAGGAATTTCGGGTTGACTTTATACAAGC
>JAZDIF010000101.1:0-4269 GCA_043805205.1 Microcaldota archaeon | reverse complement strand
GCTGGCAAGTGCATGGATAGCATTACCGTTTCGCCCGGCCCGAAAATCGGCGTTTCCACGAATTCGGGGGAAGGAGTCGGGGTTGGAATTGAAAATTGGGGCGGAGTTGGGGAATCCGCCTGGAAGCCCGAGTAATAGCCGAACAAAAACGCGATTATGACTCCGGACGCGGCGAGGACTACCCAATCGGTTTTTTTCATGCCGCACTCTTAACTGCACGCGGTTTTAAAAAAGCGTTTTTTCAAGAGCGCAATTGTTTCATGTGCGAGACTCGCTTTTCCACCAGCTCGCGCGTCCCGATGTCCTTGCGGTGGAAAAGCCTTCCTCCCACCGTTTCAATTCCCTTTTCCGCAATCTCCTGCGCTTCTTCAATGCTATCTCCCTTGCCCAAAACCGCGAGAGTGCGGGAGCCCATTGCGGAAAGCTTTCCTCCCTCCTCGGAAACGCTAGCGTAAAACACTTCACCGCCCATTCCTTCGATTTTCCTTTCGTCAACGCTTATTTCAAAGCCTTTAAGCGGGTTTTCGGGATAGCCTTCCGGCACTGCATACTTCACGACGGTCGCCTTGCTTTCGAAAACCGCGTCGTTCTCCCCCAGCGTTCCGTCTATGACTTTCCAGCATAATTCCGTAAAATCGGTTTTCAGGAGGGGAAGGACGTTCATCGCCTCGGGATCCGCGAAACGCGCGTTGTACTCCACGAGCTTGGGGCCGTGCTTCGTGAGCATGAACTGCCCGTACAAAACCCCCTTGTACTCAACGCTGTTTTTCTTCAAAGCGCGCATCGTCTGCCTCATCGCTTCCAAAGCCTCGTTTTTTTCTTTTTCAGTGACGAACGGAAGCAAGTGATTCGCATCGGAGTAGGAACCCATGCCGCCGGTATTCGGGCCTTCATCGTTTTCAAAAGCCCGCTTGTGATCCTGGGCCAAAGGCATTTCCATTACTTTATCTCCGGAAACCAGCGCCTGCAGTGAAAATTCTTCTCCCTCGAGCAAGTCTTCTATAAGCACTATTCCATCTTTCGCAACCAAACTCTTCGCGTATTCAGTTGCTTCGACTTTCGAAACTTGCGGACCCATTATCTTCACTCCCTTTCCTCCCGTGAGCCCCAAAGGCTTTACGACTGCTTTCTCCAGCCCCTTGAGGAAATCTTCCGCTTCGCTCGCATCGTCGAAAACGAAGAAATCCGGGTTGCAGTGAATGCCGTTGTCCTGCATGAACTGGCGACAGAATAATTTGTTCGTCTCGAGCAACGCAGCTTTTTGCGAAGCGCCCACGCAAGGGATTCCTTTCGCCTCGAGAGAATCAGAAAGTCCTTTTTCCAACGGCGCTTCCGGGCCGACGACGGCAAAATCCGCTTTTTCCCTCAAAGCAAACTCTACTACCTTCTCGACGTTCGTTTCGTTTTCAAGCAAAAAGCTTTTCGCCAGCTTCGCAATGCCGGGATTCTTGTTTTTCATTACGACGCATAGTTCGCTGGATTCGGATAGTTTCTTGGCAATGGCGTGCTCGCGAGCCCCGCCTCCAACCAAAAGAGCCTTCATTCCCTTTTCTCACTCGTTGAACTCCTTGTTCACTTGCTCGCGGTCTTTCCTCCTTGTTTCCTTCAACTCGCGCTTGTACTCTTCAGTGACTTTAGTCGGGTATTCGCCAGTCAGGCAGGCGGTGCACAAGGGGATTCCGATTGCTTTCTTCAAATCTTCCACAGTGGCGTAAGTCAGCTCGTCAGCACCCACTTCCATGCGGATTTCCTCGACGCTTTTAGAGTGGGCGATCAACTCCTGCTCATCCGGAAAGTCCACTCCGTAATAACACGGATTGATTATCGGAGGGCAAGTGGAAACGAGGTGAACGCTCTTCGCGTGCTCCTTCACGATCTTCACTATTTTTCTTGCCGTAGTGCCGCGCACTATGCTGTCGTCAACGAGAATGACGTTCTTCCCCTCGACTACGGGCTTGTTGACGTTGAGTTTTATTTTCAAAGCCCTGTCCCGCTGTTTTTGCGTGGGCATTATGAACGTTCTCCAAGCGTAGCGGTTTTTTATCAAGCCTTCCTTCGTGGGAATGCCGGAGGCTTCACCGAGCGCCTCGCTCGCAGGCCTTGCAGTATCGGGAACGGGAACCACTACGTCCCCCTTTCCCTTGAGTTTCTTTCCAAGAACTTCTCCCAAGGCGATTCTCGCTTGGTAAACGCTCTTTCCGTCCAGCATGGAATCCGGGCGGGAGAAGTAAACGAATTCGAACATGCAGTGCGCCGGCGTTTTAGCGTCGATGGTTTTCTCGGAAATCTTTCCGTTCAAGTCGACGAAAACCGCCCTTCCGCCTTCCACATCCTTGACGAAATCGATTCCCATCGCGTCGAAAGCAGCCGTTTCGGAAGCGAACGCAATCGTTTTCCCGTCCTTGCTTTTTCCCATGGTCAAGGGCCGGATTCCTTTGGGATCGCGGAACGCCAAAAGCCCTTTTTCCACGATTACAACCACGCTGTACGCTCCGTTCACGCGCCCGAAAACCCTTTCAACCGCCTTGAATATTCCCTCCGCGTTCCCGTTCTTGGTTTTAGCGTACTCTTCGGCGAAAACGTGCAGTATCACTTCCACGTCGCAGCCGGATTCGATTTTCCCGCCGAAATAATTTTTCAGCTCGTCGTAATTCACGACGTTTCCGTTGTGAGCCATTGCGATGGTCGTGGGAACGGAAAGAGTGAAAGGCTGTGCGTCTTGCTTGAGCGAACCGCCTACCGTGGAATAACGCACTTGCCCTATGGCGGCAGAACCCTTCAGCAATTCCAAGTTTTCGTCGCTGAAAACCTGCGATACGAGCCCCACGCCTTTCTTCAAATTAAGCCTGGAGCCGTCGAAAGAAACTATTCCCGCGGAATCCTGGCCGCGGTGCTGCAACGCCATCAGCCCCAGGTACGCTTTGGGCGAAGCGTCTTCGCCTTCAAAATTGAGAACTCCGATTATTCCGCACATTCCAATGCAACCCCACGAGTAAAAAGAAAAGGAAAAATAGATGGCGAAGAAAGTTTTTAAGCAGAGCGCTTAACCCTAAACTATGGCCGGATATTGCTCTGCAGTCTTCCACATTACTTCGAAACTTCTCCTGAATGAATCGGCGATTTTCTTGTTTTCAATCAAGATTCCAAGCGAATCTTCTTCGGCGTAGACCAGTATTGCAACCTTGTTCTTGTAAACGTGGAACGTCGAGATTGTAGCGTACTCCGCGGGCAGGTATCTTACCTGGTAGTTTTTTGATTTTATGGCTTCCGCGATCCTGATTGTTTCGGGTCTTGAGTCGTAAATGCTCCTTATCAAAACGCCCTTTCTCTTCAGTTTTTGCAGAAAGAAGGGCAGGGCGTGCCCCAAAACCGTTCTTCCCTCGTGGTTTCCTATGAAAATAATGTCCTCGTCACCGCGGTTTAACGAATCGGCGATGTCATCGAAAATGGATTTGATTCCAGCAGTTCCGACGAAAAGCTTTACTGCCTGCTTTTCCGCTTTAGCAAAAACCGACTCTAAGGCAGGCACGATTTCATTCAATTCGGAAAGAGTTTGTTTCAACTCGCGTTCTTTCTCTTCCACTTGTTCCCTGGCGATCTGCTTTAGTTTCCTGGGCGGGGCTGCCACGAATTGTTTTTTCTTGTTTTGCACGATCACGCTTGCGAGCCCTTTCTTAACGATTCTCGATAATGCATCGTAAACCAGCGTACGGTGAATTCCGCACTTAGCGCAAATAACGCTTGCTGGCGAAGAGCCAAGTTCCAGCAAAGCAATGTACACTTTCGCCTCGTTTTCCGTAAGCCCCACTTTCAGTAAAATTTCCGTCTTCACGAAAACCTCTGAACTTTAGCATTTTTAAATTTGTCGTAAGCTAACCTGACTACACTTTTTCAAATATCTGCCGCCGCCAGCCTTTACTTATGGCCGCTTTTAACATCCTAGAACACGGGCTCGTAAAAAGAGAGATAGCAACGACTGTTGGCGACAGTTGGGATGTAGTAATCCGGCCGGCTTGCTTGATAGTAAAAAGACCAGTCGAGGATGCGTCAGTAGTGAAGAGACTTCTTCTCCTTCCTCCGGGAGGTTTTACTTCCACTACTGCAAGCTTGTTGAGCCCGCATCCTGAAGCTCGTTGGGCAAAGTTAGAAATCAAGGGAGGCGTGAGGCAAGAAGGACGAGGTTTCTCAAGACTCAAAAACTGCATTCGTTTTTCTTACTACAAAACGTGCGACCTGTCTTTGTCCTACGGAGCGCCATACGTTCTTATG
>JAZDIF010000100.1:0-2715 GCA_043805205.1 Microcaldota archaeon | reverse complement strand
TCCGGCCGGTTTTGAATCTCTTGGATTAAAGCAGGCATTTGCTTCAAAAAGTAAACCATGACCAAAACTTCTATTCCGGAATACAGCGCTCCCGCGTAAGGAAAGCGTTTTGCCATGAACTTTACCGCCCCTTTTCCGACCATAAATCCTCCGAGAATAGCCAGGTTTTCCCTGCTGCCCATGGTCCTCAAGCAAGTCCAAACTCCCTTCGAGCATTGGTTCAAGCCGTCCGAACGCAAGCGGTTTTGCTCTATTTCGTAAGCAATGCTCCCCGCGTCTTTCGCTATTTTTCTCGCTTGCGCGTCGTTCGAACTTCCGAAAAGCTCTTCCACCCTCGAGAAAGCGAAGTAAGCATTCTGCCAATTCGCAGTTTGGAAGTACTTGTCGTTAACCAGCAAGAAGCTGGAACCTGTTCCCGAAGTAGCAGCTAAGACGGGAATCTGGAACCAAGGACTATAGTAAAAAGGCATTTTGTCAGCCTTTTCGGCCGTTTCCCTCAGTTTTTCCGCCTCGGCGAAGTAAAGACTGGCTTTAGTCGCTTCCGTCGCAAAAGCGTCTTTAGACTCGTCGACCAAAAGAATTTTCGTTTCGAAATCCTGGCACGCCGCTTCAATCCTAGAAACTCGGTATTTCTTGTTAAGCTCCACCGACTCTACTGCTTTCGACTCCGCGCAGGATTCGGGTTTGGAACAAATTTCCGTCAAATCCATTCCAGCATCGTAACAAGCCAACAGCAGTTCAAAACCGTCTCGCAGTTTCCCTGAAACAGACGGATCTACGGTTTTGTCCCACCCGCCGAACCAAAAGAACTTTCTGCCCAAGCTCGAGTCTTTCTCGGAATTCAGGTTCAGCACTTTGCTTTCCAGCTGGCTGCGCGTGGAAATGCCCGGAAACATTTCCATCGTCGCTTTGACAACATCGTCAACCGACTTTCTCGCCGTCTCTTTGGCTTTAGCTCCGTACGGGTTTTTCGCTATTTTATCGTTCAAATAATTCTTGTAAGCTTCGGCGAAAGCCGCCTGGTCTTCAGGCTTGTTCGACTCCAACGCCTTGTCCTTTAAAGCGCCCAATTCCGCAATCTCGGGCTGGGTGGATTCGCTCATTTTCTTTTCCACTACCTCAACAGTTCCCTTGGAAAAATCGCCCGCGTACTTTTGGTAGGCGGTTCGAGTGGCGTAAAACTCTCCGGTCGCGCGGTTGAAAACGGAAGACTGTATTTTGAAAACTCCCTTCGGCAATTCCCCCTGCCCCAATTCAAAAACTGCTTTTCCATTGCCTTTAGCGTCGAAAGAAAACGCTTCGAAAAGCGTTTTCACTTCAGCCCCGTTTTCATTGAAAAACGTTATCCCGCCCACGATATCGTTCAATTCAAGCCTTCTTGCAGCCTCCACGCTCACTTGCGACTTTTGAACTTCCTTCAGAGCATTCAAGTCAACCGCAATTTGAATGCTTACTACCAAAGCCTGATCTGAAAACTGGACTACCTTGATGCTGTCTTCGTTAGCGTGAATCCACTTGATTTTCACCGGAAGAGCGGCAGTAGAAGGCTTGCCAGTGGAAGAAGCGTTGGGTTTCGGAACGGTTTGCTTTGCAACCAGTTCTTGCGCGGCAACTGCAGTGAAACGCCCTCCGGCTGCGTAAGCAACCTGTTTTTCCTCGTTCGCAACCTTGCAGTGAACGCGGTATTTCCCAGGCGATAGATTAAGGGTTTGGGAACGCCCGCTTGCCGAAACAACCCCGTTCTTTCCAACTTTGTGGTAAGAGTCGTAAACCACCGATATTAGTTTCGCGTTCGGAGCGGCGTTGGCCTTCCCTTGGTTATCGCCGTAAATGCTCACCGTAACCCTAAGCGTATCCGCGTGAAACAACGTTTTCGTTCCCTTTGCGGCAACGCTGAAAGAAATAGCGTCTCCCTTGTTTACAATTACGCTTCCGCCCACTTTAGTGGAGGTTATAACGCAGTTGGAAATGGAAGGCGGTTCTGATGCTGCTAAAGCGAACCCGCTCAGGAAGGCGAATGCGAAAAGCAAGAAGAGGAGTTTCTTCATTTTGCAAGCCCGCCGAGTTTCTTGAACAACTCTTCGTCGTAATATTCTTTCCCGTTCCCGCCCAAAACCATCCAAGGAGCGCTCAATTCGAACGAGTTTATGGAATAAACGTCAAGCTCTTCCAAACTCGCCTTGAACTTGATCAAATAAACGCCACCGTCTTTCAAACTCAAATCGAAACCGGGCGCGTTGTTCGCGTTCAATTCGCACGATTCCTTGAAGCCGTCCGCAATGCGCAAAACCATGGCTTTCGAATATTCATCCGTCTCGTAAATTTCCGTATACCCTTCAATCAAATCAGGAGACGAGTAAAACCGGTCCAAGCTTGACGAAAACTCGGTTTCGAAAGACTCCAACGCGCTTAACGCCGCGTCGCAAGAGCAATAATAGTCAGAGCAAGTTTGCCAGTCGGGAGCCAAGTCGTAATTCCAAAGGGGCGCCGGAAGGGCGTAGTAGCTTTTGCTCTTGATCTTGTTGGTGGAAACGAAGTTTTCGAACGAACAGCCGGCGTTGTACTTGTGAATGCTAAAAGAAAAAGCGTCGTTCGCCGTATAGCCGTTCAACTCCCTTGCAGGAGGAATCGTCACTTCAACGGGCGAGCATATCGACGCGAAGGGTTTTTCGAAAGGCATGTTGTTCAGGACGAAAACCGGAACGAGCGTGCCGC
>JAZDIF010000099.1:0-3617 GCA_043805205.1 Microcaldota archaeon | reverse complement strand
TGGCGAAACGGGCCGGTAATCGTGAATCGCCGCGATGGGAGGAAAGTGCGAGGAGGAGATAGACCCGACTAGTTTCATGCACGGCCTGCCTGCGAGGAAAGACGCGCCTATAGGCCCTATCATTCCTATTCCCGGAAACCCTTCGATTACAATCGGGTTTTTCAAAGAAATTTTCTCTATTTCCTTAATCTCGACAATCACGCGCATCACCGTTTTTCTACTCGCAGTCGGATTACTGCAGGAAGTTATAAGATTATTGCCCCGCGCACGTTAGCACCGTTCTGAAACTACCAGTCCAGCTTGTCCCCTTTTTTCACTTTCCCGGCTTCGCCCGGCGGGAGTTCAAGCAAAAATCGCGCCGGGACCTTCGAGTAAACCAACGGCTTGAAAGGACGCACTCTTGGGAAAATCGAAACGACTTTCTTGCCAGAGTCGAGGAAAACCGCGTCGAAAGAAGGGCAGAAGAAAGAGTGGATTGAGTTGGAGAGAGTAGCTTCCCTTCCGAAGTCGAACAAAAAGGGCAAAGCGCTTTTTTTGAACATAAGGCCCGAGGTTTTTTCAGCAAAGGATTCAGCGAGGAAAACAGTCCACAAAAGCCTGCCGTTTTTCCGCACCCTAACCTTGCGCATGCATTAAAAAACAAGGAATGGTTAAAAAGTCTTTTGGGGTTACTTCTCTTATGACTCGCGTTAGAAAACTATCGCACTTAGCAATAATTCCCGACGGAAACAGGCGTTACGCAAAAAAGCACAATCTTTCCTTCCAGCAGGCGTACGCCGCGGGCTTCGACAAGGTAAAGCAAGTCCTGGAGTGGAACGGCGAATCGGAAAGAATGACGTTGTGGGCTCTTTCTCTGGACAACTTCCTCAAGCGCTCTTCCTTCGAGCTGAAAATCATTTTCAAGCTCATGCAAAAGCACGCGTTGGAAAGCCTGGAAAACCAGAAGTTCGAGCAGGAGGGCATTAGGGTGAAGTTTTTCGGCAAGCGTGAAGCCCTTCCCAGGGCGTTGAACGAAAATCTTGAGAAGCTCGAACGACAGACTGACGGGGGAAGAAGGGAATTGAACATAGCCGTTGCCTACTCCGGCAGGGACGAGTTGCTTCAAGCGGCAAAAACCATGGCGTTCGACGCGAAAACCGGCAAAATTGACATTGACAGGGTGGACGAAACGGGTTTTGAGAGCTACTTGTACTTCGCGGAAAACCCGGATTTGGTAATCCGCACTGGAAACGCGCAAAGGCTTTCCGGATTAATGCCCTGGCAGACGGCCTATAGTGAAATCTACTTCTCTAAAAAACTCTGGCCAGAGTTCACCAAGAGGGATTACGATTCCGCCGTCGAGTTTTACAGGAATTCCGAAACCAGGCACGGAAAGTGACTGTTTAAACTCAACGCCTTTCTTTGAAAAAGCTGTTTGGGTCTAAGCCGTGCTTTGCTATCAACAGTTTCTTTATTTCAGCTATTTTGTCCAAGGGCAAAACTTCGTACTCGTGGTGTTCTTGAGGATGTTCTGCTTTCCTCGTTATCCTGCCGAGAATAACGGTTTTTGAAGAGTGCCCCTTGGTCAAATCATGTTCTCCCAGAGTCTGAACTAAAATATCGCCGTGTTTCGAGAGCGGGTATATCATTTGATGACCCAAACCATCTCTCTTGGTGAAAGGAGACTTAAGCATTTTTGACACCTCCCGCGTTAACAATCAAGAGGGATAAAAACAAAAGGCTTTTGAAACCTACCGCTTAACCACGAAGTCCATGTCTCCGATCGCTTCCAGCAGAAAAGGAGCTCCCGAAAGTTTTGCAAAGCCGAACGCGCAGTCCAAAGCGTAGTTCGGAAGGGAGAATAGTTTCGAGTGCAACAGCCAGTGGGTTTTGAACGTTTTTTCGAACTCCCCCCGCCACCTTTTTTCATAGTCCAAAATCCCGTTAGCAAAATAATTTTCTACCCCTTCCGCTGCCTTTCTTCCGCACAAGCCGCCGAAAACAATCCCTCCGCCGGTAGTGGATTTTACCTGCCCAGCTGCGTCGCCCACCAGCAGAAGGTTTTCTTTTTGCGTAATATCGCGGGGAAACAACGGAATGGAGTAGTTGAATTCCCTGCCCGTTTTCTTTCCGTCGTCGAGAGAAAGCTTTTCCAAAAGCTTCCTCCTGCCTGAATTCAAAAGCGGGGGTTTTACCGTCGCGAGGCCGACTCTCGCCAGGCTCTCGTTGACCGGAACTGCCCACGCGAAAAAACCAGGCGCAATGCTTTGGTCGAGGAAAACGTGCACCTTGTCGCGCGGGTTTTGAGTGAAGGAAAACTCCGCTTCCCAAGCTGAAACGAATCTTTTGAAAGCGGGAAAACCGCCCGCCCTCGCAACGAATGAAGTCAAGCCGTCGCAACCCGCCACTACCTCGGCGCTGAAAGAATTCGAATTCGCTTCGACCGTCCAGCCGCCGTTGCTTCTCGAAAGCCTCCGCGCCGGAGCGTTCAAAAACAATTCCGCCCCTTTTCCCACCGCCTCGTCAACGCACTTTTCGTCGAATTTTTGCCGGTCCAGGACGAACGCCACCGGCTCGCGCGTTTCAACAGTGAAAGAAACTCCCGGAGAGTGCAGTACAGCGCCGTGAATTTCGTTCAAAACCGTTTTCTTGAAATCCACCCCGCTGGCTTTCAAGCCGCTTGCGGAAACCAAGGCGGTGCACTTGTTGAACTTGCCGGGAACCGAATGCTCTTCCACTAACGCCACGTTCAAGTTTTTTTCCGCCATTGCCTTGGCAGTCATCCCGCCGACGCACGAAGCGCCCACTACCAAACAATCAAGCGCCATTCCTTCACCCGTCCGAAAAACGCAGTTTCAACAAAGCAAAAAACATTTTTAAGGCGGTTTGCAGCCCGTTCGCGTAAGTGATGCTCCCGCCGTCGTCCAAACGCCAGGTTATCGGAATTTCTTTAACGCGCAAATTCAAATCCCTCGCTTGAACGAGCATGTCCACGTCCCAAGCAAAGCCGTTCGTCTTTATTCTGCCCGAGAGTTTTTTCGCAACGCCGGTCCTGAACGCCTTGAACCCGCATTGAGTATCTTTGAAAGGAAGGGAAAACAACAACCGCACCACCTGATGGAACACCATGGCGAACAAGAACCTGGCGAAGGAAATGGCGGTTTTCGAACCCCTCAAGTAGCGCGAGCCTATCGCAATGTCGCTGGTTTTCAACGCACTCAAGAGCTTCGGAATCTCGTTCGGGGAAACGGACGAATCCGCGTCAAGCATTAAAACTTCAGTTCCTTTGACGCAAGCAAACCCCTTCAAAACAGCCGCTCCCTTTCCAAGCCGTCGTTTGAACTGCAAAACCCTGACTTTCTTTTGCAAACCCCTTTCAGACGCGAACTTCCTGACGACGCCAGGAGTGTCGTCCCTCCCGTCGAAAACCACGATTATCTCGAAATCTTTCTTGCCGAAAAAACTCGCCAGCCCTTCTAGAGTTGGAAGGATTCTTTTTTCCTCGTTGAAAGCCGGAATGACGATTGAAATCAATTTTCTTCACCGCTTACTGCAAAGCCTTTTCCAAAGGCGATAGTTTAACGTGAGAGGGAAAAGCGCTTTCGAACAGCCCGTAAATCCTCTCCAAATCCCTTTTC
>JAZDIF010000098.1:0-5926 GCA_043805205.1 Microcaldota archaeon | reverse complement strand
GAGTATTCCCTTCATTTTGCCTTTCTTCCCGTCCGCGTATTCCTTTACTGCGGCGTTGACTTCCTCCTTGGAAGCGGGCTTGGTTAAGCTTACAATAACGTTGTTCATGCTGCCGTCGGCAACCGGAACCCTCAGCGAAATCCCGTCCAATTTTCCTTTGAGTGAAGGGATTACGTCCCCAATCGCTTTAGCTGCTCCGGTTGAAGTGGGAATGATGTTCGTAGCCGCATTGCGCGCGCGGCGCAAGTCCTTGTGCGGAAAGTCCAAAAGCTTCTGGTCGTTCGTGTAAGCGTGAGTCGTAACCATAAACCCTTTTTCTATTCCGAACTCCTTTTCGAGAATGAAAGCAACGGGCGCGAGGCAGTTGGTAGTGCAAGAGGCCATGGAAACGATGTTGTGCCTTTGCTTGTCGTAAATCTCGTCGTTCACTCCCAAGACTATGCTCGCGTCGCACTGTCCGGGTGCTGAAATCAAGACTTTCTTCGCTCCCGCCTGCGTATGCCCTTCGGCTCCGCCTTTCTTCGCGAATTTTCCCGTGGATTCAATTACCAAATCGACGCCCAAGTCCTTCCAAGGCAGCTTGTAAGGCTCGGCTTCGCCCAAAACCTGGATTTCGTGCCCGTCGGCGAAAATCATTTTTTCCGAAGCGGTGATGTTCTGCGGCATTACCCCGTGGACGGAATCGTACTTGAGCAAATGCGCAAGGGAAGCGGCGTCGGTCAAATCGTTCACCGCGACTATCTCGTGGTTTTTGAAGAAAGTGGGGTGTTTGAACGCAGCGCGGACGAAAAGCCTTCCGATCCTGCCGAACCCGTTGATCGCGATTTTCTTCACTATCCCACCACCTCTTTTGGAGAAAAACAAGACTGGCTTTAACGCCAATTTACTAAAGGTAAGGAAAGTTTTTAAGAGTTCTTTCCAGGAAGGGGAGAAGTATTACTCGCGCTTTGCCGCTATATGGCTTTCCCGAGGAATAAGAAGTCGAATTGGATGGTCAGGAAAACCAAGTACAGGAAAAGCAGGGCGATGCCTTGGGTTTTCGAAAGGCTTTTTTTCGTGTAAGTGAAGAAAAACACGAGGATGAACGAAATGAACATGAACAGATAGCCGACGAGCGCCTGCCCGAAGTCGACTGCAACGCCCGCCCAGCCGGTGAACAACGCAGCAACGCCCAAGACGAGCGTCAGTTCCGTGATGAAACCGCCTATGATGTCGCCCCAAATCACTTCCTCTTCCCTGGCCCTCAGTGCAGTTAGTTCCACCGCCAACTGCGGGAGCGTTACGCCCAGCGCGATTATGGAAAAGCCGATGAGAATCGGAGGGAGCCCGGCTTTTACGGAGAAGATTAATGCGTTTTGAACCACGAACTCGGCGGAGAGGATGAGAACCGCCAAGAAAACGAGGAGCTTCAGCATTTCGATTCCGAGCGCTCCCCTGGACTTGTAGAAAACCGGTTTTGCAGGCTGTTCTCCCAACTCCAGCTCCAACTGCCTTCCGGAATCCCGCGAGTGCTTGACTTCGATTTCTTGCGTGTAAATAGTGTATGCGTACATCAAATACACGATTATGAGAAGCAAGCCGTCAACGAGAGAGAGCCTTCCGTCCATCAAAAGGAACAGGGGAATCATGAGGACGAAGAAAATCCACCCGAAGTTTTCCAAAACCGTCCTTTCCCGAACGCGGAATTCGCCTTTGATCAACGGCACCACTCCGAGCATTATCGTTAGGACGATGATGTTAGAGCCGATTATCAAGCCCAAGACCATTTGCATCTGCCCTTCGGCTGCGGAGACGGCGGAGACTATCATGTCAGGGAGGGAAGTGCCGAACCCCAGGATTAGGAAGGCAAGGAGGAACTTGGGAATGCGGAACATGTAGGAAATGTCGCTGAGGATGTTCACTACCTTGTAGGAAGAGTAGGCGATTACTACTAGCCCGGCGAGCATGAACGCGAATTCTTCAAGCATTTTACAGTTCGAAATTGAAAAGGTAGTGGGAATTAAAAAAGCAACTGCGTTTTTGATTTTACGGCATTCAAGGGGTTAGGATAATGGCGGGTTTGAAGTCATTCCATTCTCTCAGCGCGAAACAGGCTTTGGCGGAGTTGAACGCCGGTGAAAAAGGGCTTGCTGGAAGCGAGGCGGAAAAACGCCTTTCGCAATTCGGCTTGAACGAGCTGAAGGAGAAGGGCGGGAAAAACCCGTTTTTCATGTTTCTCGAACAGTTTGCCAACATCCTCATTCTTCTTTTGATTGCCGCAGCGGGAGTTTCAGCTTTCTTGGGCGAGTGGCTTGACGCCATTGCCATTCTCGCGATAGTTGTTTTGAATGCACTGTTCGGCTTCGTACAGGAGTACCGGGCGGAAAAGGCCATTGCAGCGTTAAAAAAGCTCGTTTCCCCCAAGGCGAGGGTTTTGCGCAACGGGAAGGAAATCCTGATAGAATCGAAACTGTTGGTTCCGGGCGACGTTATAGTGCTGGAGGCGGGCGACAGGATTCCGGCCGACTCGAGGCTTTTGGAGTCGATAGAGTTGGAGTGCGAGGAAAGCCCGCTCACGGGCGAAAGCCTGCCGGTAAGGAAAAACTCTTCTTCCGTCCTTTCGGAAAAAACGGCTGTTGCGGACAGGGAGAACATGCTGTTCATGGGAACTTCCGTTTCGAAAGGAAGGGCTAGAGCGGTTATTTGCGAGACCGGAATGAACACTCAAGTCGGGAGGATAGCCACGCTCGTCGAGCAAACGCAGGCTGACGAGACGCCCCTTCAAAAGCGGCTTGGCGTGCTGGCGAAGCAGTTGGGAGTAGCCGCAATTCTGGCCGTAGTAATCGTTTTCGCAGCGGGCGTGATGCTGAGCGGCGAGAGCGTTTTCGAAATGTTTTTGATTTCCGTTACGCTCGCCGTTGCGGCGATTCCCGAAGGGCTTCCGGCGATCGTCACCGTAACGATGGCCATAGGCGTGCAGAGGATGGCAAAGCGCAATGCGATAATACGCAAGCTGCCTGCAGTGGAAACCCTCGGCGCTGCGACGGTGATTTGCAGCGACAAGACGGGAACCCTCACGAAGAGCGAGATGACGATACGCGAGGTTTTCGCTGACGGAAGGAACTTCGAAGTTTCCGGAAGCGGTTACTCCCTTCAAGGCGATTTCCTGCAGGCGGGAAAGAAAATAAACGCAGCTAAAAACCCGGTTTTGAACAAGCTCTTGCTGGCGGGCGTTTTCTGCAACAACTCGAGCTTGGCTGACGAGGCGGGGGGAAAGAATGCGAAAGTTGCCGGAGACCCCACGGAAGCGTCGCTGTTGGTTTTGGCAAGGAAAGCGGGCTTGGACGAGGACGAGCTGAAGGAAAAGGGCGAGTTCGTTTACGAAATTCCTTTCTCGTCAGAAAGGAAGATGATGAGCGTGGCGAGAAAACACGAAGGGAAAATAATGGTGTTCGTGAAGGGCGCTCCGGAAATGGTTTTGCAGAAAAGCGCTTTTATTTTCGCGGGCGGGAAGGAAAAACGGTTGACTGCGGAGTTGAAGGGAAAAATTCTCGCCGAGAACAAGAGAATGGCGTCAAAAGCCTTGCGGGTTTTGGGCTTGGCGTTCAAAAAATTCGAAGGCAAGGGCGAAAAGCAGATGGAATCCAAGCTGGTTTTCCTGGGTTTGGTGGGAATGATGGACCCCCCGAGGCCGGAGGCGAGGAACGCTGTTGCAGAGTGCAAGCGCGCCGGCATTAGAGTTGTAATGATTACGGGAGACAACAAGGAAACCGCCTTGGCCGTCGCTAAAGAACTGGGAATTGTGGAAAGAGACTCTCTTGTTCTGACAGGAAGCGATTTGGACGAGGCGACCGACGAAGAGCTCGTGGGCATCGCGAGGAAAGCGGCTGTTTACGCCCGCGTTTCGCCCGAGCACAAGCTGCGCATCGTAAAAGCATTGAAGGCGGACGGGAGGCAGGTTGTGGCGATGACTGGCGACGGGGTGAACGACGCTCCAGCCATCAAGAAGGCGGACATTGGCGTGGGAATGGGCTTGACGGGAACGGACGTTACGAAGGAAGCCAGCGCGATGATTGTGACGGACGACAATTTCGCGTCCATAGTGAACGCCATCGAGGAGGGGAGGATTGTTTTCGACAACATTGCGAAAAGCGTGCGTTATTTGATAAGCTGCAACATCGGAGAGCTCCTGGCAGTATTCATTGCAGTTATCCTGGGCTTGAAAAGCCCGCTCCTGCCCTTGCAGATTCTTTGGATGAACCTTGCTACCGACGGGCTTCCGGCGTTGGCGTTGGGCTTGGACCCGGAAGAACCGGGCGTGATGCAGCGGAAGCCGCGCGATCCCAACGAAAACATAATCAACAAAAACTCGGCGAAAAGCATCATCGCAATCGGCGCGCTCATGGCTTCAGTTACGCTCGGGGTTTTCTGGTTCTACCACGATTCGCACGGCTTGGACTACGCGAGAAGCATGGCTTTCACCACACTGGTTTTGATCCAGCTGGCTTACGCTTTGAGCGCAAGGTCTTGGAAGCACCATTTCCACAAGCTCGGCGTTTTCTCGAACAAAACCCTCGTCGTTGCTGTTTTAGTTGCCTTCGCCCTTCAAATGACCATCGTTTACAATTCGTTTTTCGAAAACATTTTCAACACCAAGCCCTTGCTTTACGGGGATTTGGCAATAGCGATTGCAGCGGCTTCGCTAGGGTTTATTATTCCTGAAGTGCTCAAGTTTTTCGTCAAAGAACGCAAGGCTTGAAAAAACAAGGTGTGGAAAATTTGAAGACGGTCGGGCAAGTGATGAGGAAAAACATTCCTTCGGTTTCGCCAGACGATTCGCTCAGAAAAGCGGCGAAAGTGATGGTCGAAAACCACATTTGGGGACTGCCGGTCGTCCAGGACGGCAAGATAGTAGGGATTTTCACGGACGGGGACATGCTTAATGCTTTTTATCTAAACATTTCCGCGTTCAGCTACGAGGAAAAGTCTGAAGGAAGCGACAACGGGCGTTTCAAACAGCGCGTGGACGAGTTCAAGAACTTGAAAGTGAAGGACATCATGACCCTTCAGCCGCGCACTATCAACGAATCCGCCGGGGTTGACGAGGCTGCTGGCTTGCTCAAGCGGTTCAAGATAAAAAGGCTTATTGTCGTTAACGACCGCGGGCAACTCTTGGGAATGATAGAACGGCTGAACATAGTAGACAGCATTGTCGCCGACTAGTTTTTAAAGTGGAACGCAGGAAACTATTTTTTCTTTTTTCACTCTCCTCCGGGAGGTTTTGGAAATTATGCCCCACCCGATGATAAACGCTTTTACGGCAGCCGCGTTCGCGCTTTTGCTATTGGGAATCTTGAAGCCGCTGGATTTCCTGCTGGTGTTGCTGCTTGGATTCATCGCGGTGAAAGCCGCCCCCGGCGCTCCATAGACGTCAAAATCTTTAAATTCCCTTGAAAGCAGGGTTTAGATTGAGGGTTTTGAATGGATAGTGTTGTCAACGCGTTTCTGGCCATAATCCTGCTGGCCGTGGTTTTCGAAGCGATAGCCATAACGGACGCGGCGATTCTACTCATCGGCGGGTTTTTGTTCTTCAAGCCGCTGGATTTGATCGATTCGGCTTACTGAAAAAAGGCTACTTCCCGCTTTTAGGATTATTGCTTACGCCGACTATTTTTGGCGAAGCCCTCCAGCCGGGGCGGCGTTCGGAGGCAAACGCGCCGAACAGCGTAATGACGTTTGAAAGCAGGACGAGAATGAAAACCGTTTCAACGAGGTAGGGTATCGTTATTCCTTTTTCAGCCGGCAGGAACAGCACCACTGTGGAAATCAGTCCCCTGGGCATCATGGTTGCAATTGCGACCGAGTATTTCTTGAAGGAAAAGTCTATTTTGTTCAATACGACCACTCCGGCGCACCTTGCAATGAAGTAAGCTATCAAAGCGAGGAA
>JAZDIF010000097.1:0-22203 GCA_043805205.1 Microcaldota archaeon | reverse complement strand
CGCAACAGCTCGTGAGCCTCCTGCCTGTCCATCCCTTTTTTTGCGAGTTCAGCCAGCACTTTTTCCGTCGCAGCAAAAGGCCCGAACTGGTTTAGAGTCTTTGAAATGTATTTTCTATTTACTTTCAACCCCTCGATTACTTTGATGCTTTGAATCAAGCACTCGTCCAACGCTAAAAACGCCTCTGGCATGAATACCCTGCGATTAGCAGAATCGTCGAGAGTCCTCTCTAACGCGGATAAGGCGGCGTTTTCCCAAGCGACTTGCGCGTACGCTGGCAAAAGCCTTGCGAGAGAGCAAATTCTCTCGGTTTTCATCGGGTTTCTTTTGAAGGGCATTGCGCTCGAACCCACTTGCTTTTCGGAAAAAGGCTCGTTCGTTTCCTTGTTTTGCATCAAGCGCAAGTCGAAAGCCATTTTGTGAATGCTTTGGGCGAGTGAAGCCATTTTCGCAAGAACCAAATAATCCTGTTTTCTCGGGTAAGCCTGGGTAGTGATTTCAAAAGCCTCAAGCCCGAGTTGTTTCATTGCGATTTCTTCCATTTGCTTCGCTTTTTCTTCAGAACCAAGCAATTGCACGTACGCAGCTCCGGTTCCAACGGCTCCCTTGAAGCCCTTTCCTTGAAGCGATTCCTTGAACCACTCCAAGCCGCCCAAGTCTTGAAGAAAATCCTGCGCGTATGAAGAAAAGCGGTATCCGAGCGTCGTGGGTTCTGCGGGTTGGAAGTGGGTGTAGCCCATGCAAATAGTGTTCTTGTTTTCCAGGATTTTTTCCCGCAGTTTTTTCAGCAGCAAGGCGGTTTTTCCTGAGAGGATTTCCAGCCCCTCCCGCATGGCGAGCACTTCCGCATTATCGACAATGTCCATGCTCGTTGCGCCAAGGTGGATTTTGCCGCCTCCGGTTTTGCATTGGGAAGAGAAAACCTTCAACTCTGCGACTACGTCGTGCTTCGTCTGCCTTTCAATCTCCAAACTCTTCTGCAAGTCGATGTCTTGAGCGTGGGCGGCAATGTCTTTCAATTCCACTTGGGAGACCAAGCCGAGCTTGGACTGGGCATAAGCTAAAGCAACCCAGATTTTTCGCCAGTTCAAACGCGTTTGCTTTTCCGAAAAAATACTGCGCATTTGCATGGAGCCGTAACGCCAGGAAAAAGGAGATTGGAAGTTCCCGCTTTGCTCCACCAACACCCACCGAAAAGCAGTTGAAATAATAAATGGAAAAGGGAATTTAAAGCGCTTTCCTTTCTCGCCTCTTTGCCTTATGCCTGCGTTCTAGCTTCGTTTAGAGCGGAGAACTCTACGCCTCGAAGTTTCTTGACTTCAAGCAAAACCTTCTTTACTAACGCTTTTCGCTTTTCAGCTTCTTTCTCTCCGAGCCTGCCGTTTTTTCTCGTCATGCGGGTGTGCCAAGAGTGCGTTGCTATTACGATAGAATCCGCTTTTTTCTTCAACGCTTCTTTCACCAGGAAAACGTAATCCTCCCACTTCCTGTCTCCCTCCATCAACGGCCACAGGAAACCCTGGATTTTCCCCCCGATTTTGTCTCTCCCCCCGACGATTGGGATTCTCGGCATTTTCTTGTAATAGCTGACCTCGTAACCGTAGCAGGAGGAATCGTACTTGAACCGTTTGGAAACCAAATCCAGCAAGCCGTCGTCCACCCCCAAGTACGGCGCCCTGAACCCCCGGGGTTTGCATGAGAAAACCTTTTCCAGAACCTTTATCCCGCTGTCGAAAATCTTTTTTCTATCCTTCTCCGCAATCTTGACTCCGGTTTTCATTCCGGTGAAATCCTCGTGGTTGAAGCCGTGAAAGCCGATTTCGTGCCCCTTGAATTGTTTTTTCAAATTCCTTTTTTTGTTTAGCACCAACGCCGTTTTCGCTTCGAAAAAAAACGTGGAGGGAACATCCGCCTCTTCAAGAATCTCAAGCAGGTCGCCAAGTCCTTTCTCAGTAGCGGTGAAAGTCGGTTTTTCCAGCCCGAAAGTCGTGGCTTGAAAAGGGTTGCCGGGAATGGCGTGGGAAGAATCGCGTTCGGTATCCACGCTAAACGCTATGCGGACCATTACTTTATTCCCTCGATTATCTTCGCCGCTTCGAAAGTGTTCTGCAAAAGCATCGCAATGGTCATCGGTCCCACTCCGCCCGGAACGGGGGTGATGAACGAAGCTTTTTCCTTCACTCCCTCGAAATCAACGTCTCCCTCGAGCTTTCCTTCGGCGTTTTTCGTAGTTCCGACGTCTACGACTATTGCTCCGGGCTTCACCATTTCAGCAGTAATGAGCTTGGGTTTTCCCACTGCAACGACCAGCACGTCCGCTTTCCTCGTTTCTTCAGCCAAATCTTGCGTTTTCGAATGGCAGACTGTAACCGTACAACCTTCGTTCAAAAGCAAAATTGCAGTGGGCTTTCCCACAAGGTTGCTTCTACCCACTACAACCGCGTGTTTTCCCTCGAGTTTTATTCCCGTCGATTTGATCAGATGCAATACGCCCCTCGGAGTGCAGGGGACGAACGAAGGGTTTCCTGAAAACAATCTTCCCAAACTGTTGGGCGTTAGCCCGTCAATGTCTTTAGCCGGGGAAACTGCTTTCAAAACCTCGTTTTCGTTCAAATGCTTTGGCAAGGGCAGTTGCACCAGAACGCCATGTATTGCAGGATCTTCATTCAACTCCCAGATTTTTTTTATCAGCTCGTCTTGCGAAACGCTTTCCGGAAGAGTAACTTCCTTGGAGTGAAAGCCGTACTTCCTGCAAGTGACGTTCTTCCTGTTAACGTAAACTTTCGAAGCGGAGTTGTCGCCGACCAAAACCGTGGCCAAGCCGGGTTTTTTCTTCCAGCCGGAGATTTGCAAAGCGATGTTTTGCTTTACTTCCTCTGCAATCTTCGTTCCGTCGAGAATTTCTGCTGCCATCAAACTCACTTCCACTTGTCTTCAAAACCCTTGAAATTCACGATTACCTTGTTTCCATCGATTTTCGTCCTTCCCTCGCTGATAAGCTGAATAGCTTTCGGAAGAATCTTGTGCTCATGCTCGAGAATCCGCGCGCTCAAACTGTCTTCCGTATCCCCCTCGCGCACTTCCACCGTTTTTTGCAGTATAATCGGCCCCGCGTCAACGTCCGGAGTGGCGAAATGCACCGTACAGCCGGAAACTTTCACTCCCGCGTCCAGCGCCTGTTTTTGCGCCCTCAATCCCGGAAAGCTGGGAAGCAAGGCGGGGTGGATGTTTATAATCTTGCTTTCGAATTCTTTGAAAAAGCTCGGAGGGACGATTCTCATGAAGCCCGCCATTACGATCAACTCTACGTTGCGTTTTTTCAATTCGCGAACGATTTCGGCGAAGTAATCTTCCCTTTTTTTCCCTTCGGGATTCAAAAATAAAGCCTCAACCTTGTGTTTGCGAGCGCGTTCCAAAGCCAAAGCGCTTTCAGCGTCGCTTATCACGCAGGCTAACTGCGCGTCGAGCCTTCCGGATTCGATATTGTCGATTATCGACTGGAAGTTCGTTCCCCTTCCGGAAACCAGCACCGCCAAACGGATTTTTTTCATTTCACTTCCTCTTTCGGCTTGCTGATTCTAGCCAAAAAGTAGATGAAGAAAACCGCTATCACCGTAACCAAAATCGCGATTCCGATCTCCCAATACCAGCTTTCCGCCTGGGGGATGAAGTGTTTTATCGTGTTTTTTATCGCTTCGTTCCAAAACAACGCTGCCGTAAAACCAAAAGCGGCGGTGACGAGCGTCAGCAATTGTCTTTTGAATTCGTTTTGAAAATCCTTCGACAATAGTTTCGCCGATTCCTTGCTTTTCTTCAGTTCTTCCTCCAGCTTCTTCACTTTGTTCAAATCCACGACCATTTTTAATCACCAGCGTGCAGGGGAGTGCCCGGCTTGAGAGGAAAGCGTTGAAGCAAGATTTCCCTGCCTTGGCTCCGCCTTGGATCTCGCGAGCACTCTCTGCTTTGCTTAGAGTTGCTGCTTCCGCCCTGGCTCGGTTTGCAAGGCATAAAGTAACGCGAGGCAAAGCATCGACGCTGTACAAGGCCTTTACCCCAGCGTTTTCAACCCGCCTCGAGCGTTCGCCCGCCTCAAAGCAATTGGCGCACCTTCTTGCGAAGGCGAAGGGATGCTTAGCCCCCTGGCTATCCCACTGCAATAAAAAAAGGAATTAGCGGGTTTAAATCCTCTTGGCTTTAGTTTTCTCCCTCAAAATAGCGAGGTTTCTCAACGCCCGTTCCTTTAAAACCCTGATTCCGTAGCCGGTGTAAAAAACGTTCCCCCCGTTCTTGGCCATAAGCCGTTCTAACGTTCCAGTCCTGAGTTCGCTCCATTTTCCTTTAGGAGGGCTGCCGTACTCCCTCCTGAGTTTTTCCCCGTCGGAATTAAACCGCCAGTAAGGCGCGGCAAGCCCGTACAAATCAGCGTCGCGCAGTATGGCGTGCAATTTAGTTTCAGGCTTAACGTCTGAAAAGTGCTTCGTTCCGTGAACGATTGTTTTTTTCACCTCTTCAATAAACTCTTCGTCAGCCACGCCGATTTCCCTCAAAACCCTCCCGGCGAGGTTCGCGCTCTTCTCCTCGTTGTTTTTTCCTCCGGGCGCGTAAACCGCGTCATGGGAATAAGCAGCTGCAAACAAAACGTCTTTTTCCCTTGGCGTGAGTTTTACCCCTTCCAGCCTGGCTATGCGAAACGCATTCCTTGCGACAGCAACGTGATGCGCCCAATTGTGATAATGCCTTCCGGGCTGCCCTCCGATGTCCTCCCTCATTCTCCACCGGAAGCTCATCCTCTGCCCAAAGCTTAAAACCATTTCAAAAAAATTAGCCGCTATTCCTTAAAACACTTGCCCGTGCAAAGCCCGTTTTTGCGAATAAAAACGTTTTAATATCAGGCGTTCAGTAATACAAAAAGCCGTAAAAACGCTTTTTGAAGGCATTCTTGTTTTGGGAGGGTGGGAATCATGGAAGATTTGGTTAAAGACGCTTTGAAAACCGGTTCTAAAACATCAAGTTCGAAGAACGAGAAAGACTTTTTCGAAACACCCAGAATCATGGTAGTAGGCATCGGAGGAGCCGGTTGCAATTCAATCAACCGCCTCGCGCGCTCTGGCGTGAAGGGAGCCGAATTGGTTGCTATTAATACTGACCGGAACCACTTGACCATCATTTCCGACCAGGCTAGGAAAATACTCATCGGAAGCTCGATAACCCGCGGTTTGGGTGCAGGCGGATACCCCGAGATAGGCGCTAAAGCGGCGGACGTTTCGCGCGACGCGCTGGAAAAAGTTTTGGACAGTGCGGACTTGGTTTTCCTCACGTGCGGAATGGGCGGAGGAACCGGAACAGGCGCCTCGCCGGTAATAGCAGAATTGGCGAGAAAACAAGGCGCTATCGTCATAGGAATCATCACCTACCCCTTCGCCTTGGAAAGGGCTAGGCTGGAGAAGGCCGATGTCGGAATCGACAGGCTGAAGAACGAAGTGGACACGCTCATCGTAATCGACAACAACCGGCTCGTGGAAATAGTTCCCAACCTTCCCATCGACCAGGCGTTCAACGTCGCTGACGAAGTCATCGCCCGCGCCGTCAGAGGAATTACGGAAACCATCACCACTCCTTCGCTAATCAACCTCGACTTTGCCGATGTAAAAGCGGTAATGGCGAACGGCGGAGTGAGCATGATTGCAGTGGGAGAAGCGAAGGGCACAAACAAGGTTGATGACGTGGTGGAAAACACGCTGCACCACGCTCTGCTGGACGTCGACTACACCGGCGCGACCGGAGTTCTCTTGCACATAACCGGCGGTCCGGACATGACTCTCGGCGAGTGCAACCAAATCGGCGAAATGCTCACCGAGAAAGTAGACCCGAACGCGACCGTCATTTGGGGAGCGCGCATCGACCCGACTTTCGAAGGAAAGATTGAAGCTATTGCAATCTTCACTGGAATCCAGTCGCCTTACGTCCTCGGAAAAGGCGTTGGCTCGCGCCAAAGCAGCGGCAGGACCCAGAAGATTGCCGAAGACGCGATAGAATTCATTTAAATTTTTTTTCTTTTCTTTTTCTTTCTGTTGCCCAGCGTCAGCGCTATACGCCAAAAAAATGGTGGGTGGGGAGGGAGTGGTGGGTTCTCCCTTCCCCGAACAGTGAAGGTGGGTTGAACTGCGCCCCCAACGCATCCAAAAAAGATTTTGTGGGTTTTGCGTCATTTGCGCCAAAGGCGAATTCTACCAGCTTTACACTCATGACTTCGGAAAGAAAACGACTTTCTTTCCTGCCTGCCTCTTGTCCAAGAGGCCACTCTTGTACAAGTTGTTCAAACGCGCGCTCGCGCCGTTCGCTCCCTTGTACCTGAACTTTCTCTGCACTTCCCCTGCAGTGCAAACGCCCTTGTGGGCTACGAACTTGAGGATGTCAGCGTCAACTTCCGAAATGAAACTCCTTCTATCCTTTCCTTGGGGTTGTGCCGGGCTCGAAATCCTGGATTCTATTGCGGCAATCCTTTCTTCCAACTCCCCGAGCTTGTCCAGCTTGGCGTTAATCTCCTTCAGCACGAGGTTGAACGACGTCCTCTCTTCAGCCACTCTCGAAAGCAGGCTTCCTATGAACACAGGGTCGTTGAACTTTCTTTTTAATTCGTGAAACTCATCGCTGACGACTTTGAAATCGTTCGACGGGGTTACTTCGGAATTCATGAACAACCACAAGCAAATGTTTTTAAGCCACCTTACCGTTTCTTTTTTCCCTCTCAAACGAGCGGGAAAAAACTGAAACCGGGTTTCCACCCAGACTCCACTGCGATTATGTCATGATGACGTCATGACGGTTTAAAAGTGTTTCGATTCCACTATTGGATTTCTGTCCCGTTAGGAATTCCAACCTGTTTCCCAATCGGAACTCCGGGAGTACGGCAAAGCCTGGGTTTGAAAAGCGTTTTAAGAACAATCTCCCAGAATATTCTTTTCAAAACGTTATTGCGAAAAGGGCTCGTAGATCAACGGCAGATCGCTACGTTCGCATCGTAGAGGCTGCGGGTTCAAATCCCGCCGAGTCCACATCCCTTTGAAAAGGTGCAAAAGTTTTGAAGAGAAACTTGTTTTTCGCGGCGAACGTCGCCCTCGCGCTGGTCCTCCTGTCCGTAATCCTTTCGACCATCGACTTCGGTTCCCTTGAAAAAACGCTGGCGCAAACGGATTTTGCGCTTCTCCTGCTCGCGGCGTTTTTCTACCTGGCGACGCACTTTATTTCCGCACTGCGCTACAAGCTCCTCCTTCCATCGCATTCACTTTCCTCTCTTTTCTCTTCTCACATGAAAGCCATGCTTGCGAGCGACGCCACCCCGGGAAGGGTAGGGTATTCCTTCTTCATTTTCGACTTGAGAAACAAGGATTTGCGCGGGGGGAGAGGAGCGAAAGTAATGGGCGTTTCGTTCGCTTCCGACTTTCTCGTGCGCGGGCTGCTTGCACTGGCGGCGGTTTGGATTTTTTCGCGGGACTTCGGGAGCATTGGCGCAATAGTCGTAATCGCTTCGCTCGCCGCTTTCGCCATGCTGTTCTACCGGATAAGGATTCTTGCGAAAGCGATTTCAAGACTCCCGTTTTACGGAAAAAAGCTGGAGAACGCGTACCACACTGTTTTCGAGCAAAAAACTTCTTCAAACCAACTGGCGTGGTCCATTTTGTTCAGCATTCTCGGCGCGATAGCGAGGGGCTTGGAGTGGGTTTTCGTCTTGCAAGCGGTCGGGTTGAACGCAGGCTTGGTTGAAATGACGATTTTAAGCGCTTTGCTCACCGCGTTATCTTTCGTTCCCCTTTCCTTGTCGGGCTTCGGGCTGCAGGAGGGGGGCGGAATGGTTTTGCTGTCCTCGCTATTCGGGTTCAGCTTGCTTCAAGCAGCTGGCGTGATGCTGTTGGTTAGGGCGATAGACTTGGCTTGCGACTTGGCTGTAGGCGGCTGGTTTTTCGCAACAGGTTCCAAACAAAAAAAGAAAGTCAAATGACGACTTTTTCTTTCTTTCCGCTTCTCGCGCTTTTCTGCCCAGCTTGGACTGAAGCTATCGCATATAGCGAATCCCTGCCTGAAATCATCGGCTTGGCTTTTCCTTCCACGCAATCCAAAAAGTGGTTTGCCTCAACCCTTAACGGCTCGTCCTTGACGAAGTAAGGCTTCATTTCCGTGCCCCTGCCGACGCGCAAGACGATTTCGTCGAAAGTGCTGAACTTGCTTTCTACTTTTTCCGCGATGAAAATCGTCAAATCCTGCGTGATGTAATCCAACCTCGCCGCGCCTTTCGTTCCCAAAACGATCAAATCGCGGTTTTTAATCGGAGTAACGCGGTTCGCTTCAACTGTTGCGGTGAACCCGTCGAACTCGAATAAGGCAGAACACAAATCATTGCTCTTTCCGTCCACGATCTTTCTTTCAATCGCGGAAACCTCGCTCGGGGGTTTTCCGTAAAGGAATGAAATGACGTCTATATCGTGCACCGCCTGGTCTACGAACGAAGAACCCACGTCCCTTTGCGTGGGAACGCCGAAGCGGTGCGCCGAAGCGTAAAACAACTCGCCAATCAAATGCAGGTTTTTCTTCAACGCCTGGACGGCTGGGTTGAACCTTTCAATATGCCCGGCTAAAAGCAAAGTCTTCTGCTTTTCCGCTTTCTCGACGAGCTTCTTTCCATCTTCAAGTTCTTCCGTAATCGGCTTTTCTACCAACAGGGGGATCTTCTCGTCGAGAATCCTGTCTGCAACTTCGTAATGCAGCCTCGTGGGTGCGGCGACAACAGCGCAGTCGGGCTTTTCCTTCAAAGCCTCGTCTAGATTCGTGAACGTTTTGGTTTTTTGGTATTCCTCAACCATTTTCAGCGATTCTTTAGACGGGTCGAATGCTATCACTTCGCTAACGCGGTGGTTTTCGCTGTAAACGCGAACGTGATTCCTTCCCATCGAACCGCAGCCTGCAATCAAAACCTTCAATTTTTTTTCACCTTGAATTAGTAAAGAAAAACTCTTTTACTTTCTGGGCAATGACCTGCAATTCTTCCTCCGAAACGCTCGGATGCACCGGCAGGGACAAAACCTGCCCGCTCAATTGTTCGGCAATGGCGTTGGACGGACTTTGTTTCAAAGCGAATTCGGAGAAAGTTTCCAAGCGGCTTAACGGCATCGGATAGTAAATAGCGCTTCCAACCCCGTTCTTCGCCAGAAACTCCTTGAGAGAATCCCGCGCTTGCCTTCCGCCCTTTATCTTGACCGTATATTGGTTGAAAACGTGTTTTGCGTTCGGGTGTTCGAACGGAGTTTCCATTTCTTTCGCGCTTCCAAGCAATTCGCCGAGGGTCCGGGCGTTTTTCCTCCTTTTTTCGGTAATCCAATCCAGTTTCTTCAACTGTTCGGTTCCAATCGCCGCGCTGACGGCGCTCAAGCGGAAGTTATACCCCAAGTGGGCGTAATCGTAAGGCTTTCTCTGCCCGATGTTCCTCCAGAGCTTGCATTCTTCCGCAATTTCCGGAGAATCGGTCAAAACCGCCCCGCCTTCGCAAGTCGTAATATTTTTGGTAGGGTAGAACGAAAGTGTCGCAGCATCGTCTCGCAAGTTCCTCTTTCCCTTCCACTCCGTTCCAATCGCCTGGGCGTTGTCGCTAATGATTTTCAATGAATGCTTTTCGGCAACTTCGCGAACCGCGTCGACGTCGTACGCCTGTCCGTACAAGGAAACGGGAATTACGGCTTTAGCTTTGGGGTATTTCCTTGCAATGCGTTCAATGCCCTCAGCGCTTATGTTGAACGTTTTTTCATCAACATCCGCAAACACCGGCGTTGCTTGAACGTAACGGGCCGTGTTTGCAGTTGCAATAAACGTAAAATCGGGAACTATGATCTCGTCCCCTTGCTTCAAGCCCAAAGACATTGCAGCAACGTGCAACGCGGCAGTACCGCTGTTTACTGCAATGGCGAATTTGTAACCGTTGTATTCTGCAAGCTTTTTCTCGAACTCCTCGACGAACGGCCCGCCGGTAAGCATTCCGCTCTCTAAAGCTTTTTTCGCAGCTTCTACTTCCTCCGCTCCGACCAACGGTTTTGCAATCGAAATCATTCTTTCACCCTCTTGCCTTCCTCGTCCACTCTTCCCACCACCCTGGCGGGGTTGCCCATCGCCAAGCCGAAGTCGGGAACGTCTTTGGTAACAACGCTTCCAGCACCGACCAAAGCCCACTCTCCGACCGTGACTCCGGGCAGCACTATAGTGCCTGCGCCCAGGGAACAGCCTCTCTTGAGAGTGACGCCTTCTTCCTTCCAGTCGCTCGCTCCCTTCAAACTTAAATCGGGGTTTACCGCGCGGGGAGTCTTATCGTTGGTCAAAATGCAATGCGGGCCCACGAATACGCCTTCTTCAATCCTCGCCCCGTGGTAAACGCTAGAGTTGTTCTGGATCTTGCAGTTTTTCCCTATCCTGACCCCGAAATCGATGTAAACGTTTTTTCCTATAATACAATTCTCTCCGATTTCAGTGTCTTCCCTGACTTGCGCGCCGTGCCAGACTTTAGCGCCGCCGCCTATCTTCGCTTTCGGCGAAACTTCCGCGCTCGGATGAATGAAAAAATTTTGATTCGTCATCGCATCACGCCCTCCCTTTGCAAGATCCTGCAAATCCTTTCCGCCGCCCGTCCGTCCCACTTTTTCGGAATGCGGCCTTTCTTGCCCCCGCCGGAGTAAAGTTTTTTCAATTCACGCTCGAACAACCGCGAGTCCAAGCCGACGATGGTGTTCGTGCCTTCCAGAACGGTCACCGGCCTTTCGGTGTTTTGTCTTGCAGTGAAGCACGGCACTCCCAGGACGGTGGTTTCCTCCTGCACTCCCCCCGAGTCGGTGAGGACGAACTTGGCTTTCGCCTCGAGGTTCAGGAACTCCAAATAACCCAGCGGCTTGGTTAGCAAAACTCCCGCCTTCCCGAGCTTCCCCGCCAAACCCGTTTTCCTCAGGTTTTTCATCGTGCGGGGGTGGATGGGAAATACCACTTTCGAAAATCTTGAGGCGGTTGAAAGCATCCGTACCAGTTTTTCTAAATTCCTTTTTTCATCGACGTTTTCCTGCCTGTGCAAAGTCGCAAGGCAGTAACCCTTTTCTTTCAAACCCAGCTTTGATTGGATTTTGGTTTTCACGGCTTGTTTTTCGAAAAGCTTGAGCGAATCTATCATCGTGTTTCCCGTGAAAAAAACTCCCTTTGTTATCCCCTCCCTGCGCAGGTTTTCGTTAGCGTCAAGGGAAGTCGTGAACAAAAACTTGGAAAGCCTGTCCGTCAAAACCCTGTTTACCTCTTCAGGCATCAGCCAATCGCCGCTTCTCAACCCCGCTTCGACGTGCGCCACCGGATAATGCTCTTTCGCCGCGACCAAAGCGCAAGCGAGAGTCGAATTGACGTCCCCCACGACGAGAACCAAGTCCGGTTTTTCCTTCAGCAAAACCTTCTCGAACCGCTCCATGATTAGGGCGGTTTGGACGGATTGGGTTGAGGAGCCCACGTTCAAAAAATAGTTGGGCTTGGGAATGGAAAGCTCGTCGAAAAAAATCCTGTTCATTTCAAAATCATAGTGCTGCCCGGTGTGCACCAAGACCGGCTTGAAAAAACGCCCCCGTTTTTTCATTTCGCGCATTATCGGCGCGATTTTCATGAAGTTCGGCCTTGCGCCCACGACGTTCAGTATTTTGAAAGCCAATCCGGGTCACCGTTTTCAAAAAACAAGAGGATGAATGCAACACATTGTCGGGTTTGAAGGGAGGCGTGAAGCAAAGGAGGGGGTCCGTTGACTTTCACGCTCTCCCCGAAGCCCAACCAGAGGGGTTACGTCTTCTCTAGATACGCATAAGCAACGCTGTAAACAATGCTGATTACTCCCAGCAGTATCGCAAGAACTCCGTTGGCGCTCGTCGACCTTCCGGTATATGCGAGCGCAGCCAGCACCAGGATTATCACTACGACCGTCGCTACGAGAGTAATCCTGGCGGATTTTCCTGTTATGAGCTTCGTCCTCTCGTCGCTCTTGATCTCCTCTCCGGACAGCCACTCGCGCGAGGCGTACAACCCCCCGGCGACAAGCAGCCCGAAGAAAAGCAGTTCGAAAGTCAGTTGTTCGAACGAATACCTGTAAACGTAAACGAAGTAAAGCAACAGCGTGAAAGCCACGCTCAAAACAACGTTCTTCAGCCTCATTTCTTCCATTCCCCCGTGTTCATTTTTCAAACAAATCCTCTATCTTCACTCCGAAAACCTTCGAAAGTTTGAACGCCAGATCCAAAGACGGGTTGTACTTCTCGTTCTCTATCGCTATGACCGTCTGGCGGGTTACCCCCGCCTTCCTTGCCAACACGTCCTGCGTAAAATTTTCCCTCGCGCGGAACTCGCGCAACCTGTTTCTCATGTAAAGAGTTATTAACATTAAGTATATAAGCCTTTACATTTTGTATAGTTTAGGTTACTGCCCAAGTTGGGGTAAAAAAGGGTTTTCCGTAATCAAGTGGAATAAAATGAAAACAATCGTGACCGGCGGAGCCGGCTTCATAGGAAGCCATTTGAGCGAGTCGCTAGCGGAGGGCGGGAACGAAGTTGTCGTTTTGGACAACTTGAGCGTGGGCCAGCAAAACCTCCCCCTTCTCAAGAAAGCTGGAATAACCTTCGTCAAAGGGGACGTGAGGGACTTTCCCCTGCTGAAAAAAGTTTTCAGGAATGCGGACGCTGTTTTCCACCTGGCGGCCATGAACCGCGCGATGCGGAGCATCAAAAACCCGCTGGAAGCGAACGAAGTGAACGTTACGGGAACCCTCAACGTTCTGGAAGCGTGCAGGATTAACGGCGTGGGAAAAATGATTTTCGCCTCTTCGTCCAGCGTTTACGGGGGAGGCGTGAAAATAAACAGGGAAGGCCAGAAACCGCATCCTTTGCATCCTTACGGGGTTGGAAAACTAGCCGGGGAGGAGTACTGCAGGGTTTACGGCAGTTTGTACGGGCTGAAGACTGTGGTATTGAGATACGTAAGCGTTTACGGGCCCAGGCAGAGGGGAGACATTCCCTATGCTGCAGTGATTCCCAAGTTCGCGAAAGCGATTCTGCACTCCAAGCCGGTGGAGGTTTTCGGAAGCGGAAAACAAAAACGCCAGTTTACTTTCGTGAAAGACACCGTTGATGCAACAATTTCCGCTTGGAAGGGTAGGAAAGCGCCTGGCGAAGTTTTCAACATAGCTTCGCCGCAAGAGTCGAGCGTTCTGGATATAATTAAAACGTTGGAAAAAATAACTGGAAGGAAAGCGAGAGTGGAATTCAAGAAGCCGATTCCCGGCGACCCGTTGAGGAACAAGATTGACGTTTCCAAGGCAAAGCGCCTGCTGGGATTTGCTGCGGCGTATTCGCTTGAAGACGGGTTGAGGGAAACGCTATTGTCTTCACCCTAGTTTTTTTGTTCAACGGAGGTTTTTTGGTACATGGACGATTTCAACTTGAAAAGCAAGATCAGCAGCAAAAAAGCGGTAGTGTGCATAGTGGGCGTTGGTTACATAGGCTTGCCGAACGCGGTTTTGTTCGCAAGCAAAGGCTATACGGTCATAGCGGCTGACGTGAACGAGCGGATAGTGAGAATGACGAACGAGGGCAAGAGCCACATTAAAGACGCGGTTTTGGAAAAAAGCGTTCCTCAGGCTTTCGCGACGGGCAGGCTGAAAGCAACGCAGGACGTTTCGAAAGCCGTTTCGGAGAGCGACGCTGTACTGATTTCAGTTCCCACGCCGTCGGAAAACGGCGAGCCGGACTTGAGCTTCGTTGAAAATTCTTGCGCTGCGATTGGAAAATCAATGAAAAAAGGGACTCTAGTTGTTTTGGAGTCGACCGTTTACCCCGGCTGCTGCGAGGAAATAGTCAAGCCGATTTTGGAGAGGGAAAGCGGCTTGCAGTGCGGACGGGATTTTTTCCTCGCGCACTGCCCGGAGAGGATGAACCCCGGAGATACGACGCATACAGTCGGCAATACCATACGAATCGTGGGCGGGGTGGATTCGGAAAGCGGGGAGATTGCGAAAGCGCTTTACGAAAGCGTGCTGGGCCCGAACGTCCTCCTTGTGAAAAACATGAAGACCGCCGAACTGGTAAAGTTAGTTGAAAACACGCAGCGCGACGTTAACATAGCTTTCATCAACGAAATCGCGTTGTTGTGCGAAAAGCTCGGGGTGGACGCGAGGGAGCTCGTCGATGCGTGCGCAACGAAATGGAATTTCTACAAATTATACCCGGGCCCGGGAGTGGGAGGGCACTGCCTTCCCAACAACCCGTACTATATCCTGAAGGCGGCGGGGAAAGTGGGATTCAAGCCCAGGCTCTTTCCGCTCGCAAGGGAAATCAACGACTCTATGCCAGCTCACGTAGTCGAATTGGTCGAAAAGGCGTTGGCTAAAACCTCCAAGAAAATAAGCGGAACGAAAATAGCGGTTTTGGGAGTGGCGTACAAGCCGAATTTGGATGACGTGAGGCAAGCGCCTTCGAGAACGGTAATCCCGCTGCTCTTGCAAAAGAATGCCGATTTGGTCGTGAGCGACCCGCACGTGAACGAAGCGAACTTGAAAAAAGTTTTCGAAAAACACTCGAGCTTGGAAAAAGCGATAGAGTGGGCCGACTGCCTGGTGTTCCTCTGCGCCCACGACGAGTACAAGAAACTCGGGGAAAGCGAGTTAAAAGAAAAAATCGTGGTGGACGGGGCTCTCGTGTTCGAAAAGCCCGTCGGAAGGATTTACGAACGCGTGGGGCTCTAGGAACGCTTGGATGGTTTTTTCCTGGCGATCACGAACAATGAATCCGAAAATGCGGGAAAAACTTGTGCTAGTGTGTGCAAAAGCTCGTAGAAAACCTTGACCTGTATCAAAAGCATGTGCGCCCCGTGGTGCGGAATTACTACTCCGCCGATTCCTTTCGTTTCTATCACTTCAAAACCGCTTTTTCCCACTTTTCCGGAAAGCGATGTGATGGTGTAAAAATTCTCGTGGTCAGTTGCGTCGAGTATCTTGCGTTGGACGACTTTGTCCCGAATCTGGGCTATGAACTCCCCTTCGTTCGGAACGCCCACGATGAGAATGCCGTTGGGCTTTGCAACCCTGTGCAATTCCCTCAAAACCCTTTCGTCTTCCTTCACGTGCTCCAGGACATGATGGATGAGCACGATGTCGAAAGAATTGTTTTTGAACGGAAGGTGGTACAAGTTTCCGGTCCTGAACGATGCTTTAGGAACGAGCTTTTTCGCGCGTTTAATGCGTTTCGGGTTGTAATCCACGCCCGTAACGCTCGCCCCCGGTATACCGACTAGGTATTTAGTCATCGCACCGTCCCCGCACCCTGCGTCCAGTATCTTCGGTTTCGCAAAACCAAGCCTTCTTATTGCGCTGACGAGGTATTCCACGCGCTTCTTGTGGTGGTGGCGCGCGGGACCCGCTTCCAGCCACGCTTCCTGGCTGCCGGAATACCATGGGTTGGAATAGTCTATGTGCCCTGAATGCGTTTTTTTCACCAACGCCACCCCATGTTTGCAAATCGCAATCGTTTTATTTTTGATATCCGCGCTTCTTTTATATCCTTTCACTGCTTGAGTATTTTCAGACCGGTGGATTTTCATGGCTAGAGGATTTTCTTGTCTCGTGCTTCCCAACGATAGGCTGAGCATTTACGAAAAACAAGGTACCATCAGCCATTTTTTCGAGCGGCTTGAGTATTATTGTGGCAGCCTGGGCGAAGTTTTCGTGCTTAACATAGACATAAAACCGGTGTCGTGGCGAGGTTCGGCGAAAGTAATAAACAAGCGGGCTTTCGGGTTCAAGCCCCTGGACCTGCTCCAGCAATTCTTCTGGGCCCTCTACTACGGTTTTAAGTTAAACCCGGCGTTTTTCCGCTCTTTCGAAAGCGCAACTTTCCTGAAAAGCGGGTTGTTCGGGCTCGCCGCGAAACTCTTGCGCAAAAAATCAGTGGTTTCAATCCACGGGACTTACCACAAGCAGGCGCACATCCTCGGCTTCAAAGCCTACCAGATTCCCGTCTTCAAGCTCTTCGAGTGGATTACGAAAAAAACTCACGACGCGGCTTTCGTCATAGACCCCATGTACTTGGAGGAACTGCGGTGGAAAAACATCTGGCTCATCCCAAATTTCGTCGACACGGACCGCTTCAAGCCCGTTCAATCCAGAAAAAAGTGGGACGGGCTTTTTGTAGGTTCTCTCACCCCCCGCAAGGGCATTCCGATTCTGCTTGATGCGATTGCAATTGTGAAAAAAACCCTGCCGAAAGCCCGTTTTGCAGTAGCCGGCTTCGGGCCGCAGGAAAACCTCGTGCGAAAAGCGGACGTGGATTATCTCGGCGGGGTTCCGCACGAGAAGCTTCCGAAAATCTACGCGCAAGCGAGGTTTTTGTGCACCGCAACGCTGCACGAGGGGTTCGCGATTCCAGTTGCCGAAGCGCAGGCGTGCGGGCTTCCGGTAGTGGCTACGGACCTCCCGCCTTTCTACAACAACACGATTCCCGGAAAAACGTCGCTCTTCTTCCCTTCGGGGGATTCGAAAAAGCTTGCCGGGCTGATGGCGTCCCTAATCAGGAATCCAGAAAAGGCGAGAAGAATGGGGTTGGCTGGAAGAAAATTCGTGGAAGGGCGTTTCGGGAAAAACGAGGTTCTGGGGAAGGAAACGCTGTTGATAAAAAGAATTTTCAAACGGAGTTGAAGGGATTTGGCTAGGGAACTGGCGAAAAAAATATTGCGCGGAGGCGCTAGGCTGGCGGCGCCGTTGCTTTACGCGAATTTCTTCAGGAAAACCATCAGCCCCTTGGAAAACGCGGTAGTGTGCCTGACTTTCGACTGCGACTTGCCGGAGGATTACGAAAAGCTGCCGGCGCTTTTGGACCAGCTGGATTCGTTCGGGTTCAAGGCGGCGTTCGGCATAATCGGAAAGTGGCTGGAAAAAAACCCTAGAATCCACCAGCGGATGGTTGACGAAGGACATGAAATCATGAACCACACTTACTCCCACCCGAACAACGAGGTTTGGAGCCCCAACCGTTTTTTCAACAGGCTTTCAGCGGTGGAACAGGAGCAGGAAATAGCCGGGTTCGAAATCGTTTGCAAAAAGATTTTGGATTATGCGCCCAAGGGTTTCCGTACTCCCCACTTCGGGGACTTGAACACGGAATTCGTATACGGAATACTGGAAAAGCGCGGTTACCTCTACTCCACTTCAACCATAGCGACGAAAACCAAGGGCGGGGGCCTTCCCTTCTATCCGAAGAAAGGAAACTTCCTTCAGCCAGGTTCTGGAGTAGAGGCTTACGGAATACTGGAAATGCCCGCCGCATCCTGCCCGACGCATTATTTTCCCGCGTTGGACTCCGTGCACTGCATCCGCCAAAAGACGCCCGCGCATCCCGGACGGGCGTTTGTAGAAATATTCAAGAAAAGCGTTTTCCTGGCGGCAAAGCACAAGCTTATTTCCGTTTACGACTTCGGCCCGCAGGACGTGGGCGACTCCGGGGAGTTCGAGGAAATGCTTTCCTTCCTGAAGCAGTACGCGGTTTCAACCCCGTCTTCGGCTGCGAAGGAGTTTTTGAAAAGCCTTCAGAAAAAATAGCTTGCCCCAATTTTTTCTCGTACTCTCTTGAAATCCTTTTCCAGTCGTATTTCTCCAAAGCAAGCTTTCTCGCGTTAGCGCCCGTTCTTTTTTCCAGCAGCCTGTTTTTCGAAAGGGATTCTACTGCGTTGCAAAAACCCCGCGCGTCACTCGCTATGAAACCGCATTTTCCTTCGGTCAGGATGCGTTTGGATTCCGGAGTTTCCCTCGAAATGACCGGCAGTCCCAACGCAAGGTATTCGAAAAACTTGTTCGGCGCTGCGTAATCGTTGATTTTTCCCCGCGGGTAGGGAAACGCGGCAGCGTGCGCTTTGGACAACAGGCGTGCGACAGTCTCCGGCGGGACGTTCTCGACGATTTCAACTTTTCCCGCCAACCCCAGCCTTTCAACCTCGCCGAAAAGCCACTTTCTCCACGACGGCTCGGTTTTCACGACGAGCAACAGCCTCGCTTTACCCTTGCATTTTGCGAAGCACTGCAAAAGCCAGTCCAACCCGTACTCGGGAATACCCTTTCCCGAATACGCTATCGTGAAAACTTTATACTTTCTGGAAGAAGGCTTGAACGCCGAGCAATCCGGCGCGTTAGGCGCAACGAATATCTTGCCCAGAGGAACGCCGTATTTTTCGTGCACGAAACTCCTGAAGTAAGGGGAAATGGCCGCAACGGCGCTTGCAGAATTCAACGCTTTAGACTCGACCTCCTCGAAAACCCTGGCTAGCCACTTGTCCGAGCGGGAGTAGAACGAAGCGTACGCCTCGTCCGACGGGTAGAGCGGGTCGGGATAATCGAAAACGAACGGCAAGCCGGTTTTCCTGAATGCGGCGTAGCACGCGAGCCCGCCGATGTGGCTGAACCCTATGCCTACCTCGAAGTTCTCCTTGTTTTCGGCAATCCACTTTGCAGCCTTGAAAGCGAACGCCATTTCCCTAAGCCTGAACGGAATTTTGGGGACAACAATCTTCCTGAGCGTAACTCCCGGAATTTTGGCGGAACCGTTTCCTTCACAGTAAAGCCAAACGATCTCGTGCCCCATTCTCGAGAGTGAAGAAGCGATTTTAGTCCCCCGCGGCTCGTGAATTCCCGCGTCCGTATACCCGATGAAAAAAATCTTCACTGCAATCCCTTCTCCAACCCGGCCAATTTTGAAACTATAAAACTTCCAGCGTTTCCCTTGAATACGCCAGCGCGCGGCTTGAACTCCCGCAAAAACCTTTCCGCCTTGCTTACTCCCTTCTCGTCCAAATCCAATAAAACCCCGGCTTTTCCGCGGAGAACTTCCACCCACTCGGTTTCCTTCCTCAAAATCAAAAGCGGTTTCCCCAAGGCGACGGCTTCAACCTGCACTCCGCCGGAGTCGGTCAGCACCGCCTCGCTCTTTTCCAAAAGCCAAAGCAATTCGAAATAACCCACGGGTTTTTCAAGCAAAACGTTTTCCGGGCTCGACTCCGCCAAACCCGATGTCTCCAAAACCTTCTGGGTGCGGGGGTGCACCAAAAACACTACGGGCTTTTCCAAAGCCCCTAAGAACTTCCACAATTTCCTTATCCTCGCAGGCGTGGCGTTCTCCTGCCTGTGGAAAGTGAGCAAAAAGAATTTCTCCGGAAGTTTACCTGCAAAACCGGGAGGGCGTTTCTTCCGCAAGCCGAACCCGAGCGTGTCCACCTCAGTGTTTCCGCTCAAAAAAACGTTTTTCACGATCCCCTCTCTCTTTAAATTCCTAGCGCAGTTTTCCGTCGGGGCGAAAAGCACGTCGCTCAACCCGTCGGTTTCAACCCTATTCTTCTCTTCCGGCATGCTCTTGACGAAACTCCGCGCGCCGCTCTCGACGTGCGCGAGCGTGCAAGAGTTTTCCTTCGCCGCCCTCGCTGCGCCCAAAACGGAATTAGTGTCCCCCTGCACGCAAACCAGCGTGATTTTGTTGTCCCTGATGAATTTTCCGAGCCTACGCTCTACAGCCTTCAACTGCTCTTCCCTGGAGCCGCTGCCGACTTCCAAAAACGCGTCCGGTTTCCTGAATTCCAGCTCGTCGAAAAAAACCTTCGACATGTTGAAATCGTAATGCTGCCCGGTGTGCACGAGCTTGAATTCTATTCCCCTTCTTTCCAATTCCCAGACTACCGGAGCCATTTTCATTATTTCCGGCCTGGTTCCCACGACTACGCCTATCATCAAAAATTCACTCTCTGGAACCCGCGATTCTATTCCAAAATAGGGGCGAATACAACCCCCACGCATACGTAAAGACTTATTAACATTAAGTATATATATCTTTACATTTTGTATAGTTTTATTTACTGCGGTTGGCTTGCGTATGGGCGTAGGGAAAGGCATTCCCAGCCGAGTGTTAAAACCCGGTTTGTTTTAATTGGTTTGTCGCGGGTGTGAAATCTTGAAAAGCTGGCGTGAGTGGTGGGCTGCAGGAATAGGCGGGCAGACGGGAGGGAATCAGCGCATCGTCGAAAGCGTGATTGAAAAACTGCGCTTGACTCCGGACGTTTCTCTGCTCGACGTGGGCTGCGGCGACGGCAGTTTGTTGGAAAAGCTTCCTGCGCGAAAGAAAAACGGGGTGGACTTCTCCCCAATACTGGTTTCCCGCGCCAAGCAAAGGAGGCTAGGCGTTGTTCAAGCAGAAGCCACCAAACTGCCTTTTGAAAACGATTCTTTCGACCGAGTGCTTTCGTACTCGGTGTTGATTTACTTGAGCAAGGAAGAGGCGATGCGCGCGGTTGGGGAAATGAAGAGGGTTTGCAAGCCTGGCGGTTTGGTGTTGGTCGGCGATTTGGCTGACAAGAACAACTACGAAGCTGGAGGAAGAATTGGCTATAATCTGGTGCGGGAGCCGTTGCTGTCCCTGTTGGGAGTGATGCGGTCTACGTACTTCGACCGGAAGTTGTTTGAAAAAAACGGTTTCGAGCTGTCGGTTTCCGCAAACTCGGACTTGCGCTTTGACGCTTTGTGGAAAAAACCGGGTGGGAATTAACAATGCACGTGATAGAATCGGATGCTGCAGGGGCGGAGTGGGACGGGCTGGTTTCCTCGGTTCCGTCGGGAACTTTCTTCCAAAGCGCTTCGTTCGCCGGCTTGAGCGGGGATTTTTTTTCAGGAAAGCCTTTTTGCCTGAAGGCGGTAGAGGAAGGAAAGGTTGTAGGAACGCTGTTGTTGTTTAAAAAATTTCCGAACGCACTGGCGAAAACAGCGGGTTTGGCCAGGCTGTTCGCGTACAACGGTCCCGTAATTCTCGACTCTTCGAAAGCGGGGGAAATAGCGGGCGCGCTGCTGCAAAAAGCGTTCGACATATCGAGAAGGGAAAAAGCTTGCGAGCTTTTCCTCGCGCCCCCGTACTGCGATGCCGCCGCGCTCGGTTCCATAACCGTTGCTTTTGCAGGCATGGGTTTGAAGAGAGAGCCTTCAGGCACTTTCCTCGTGGACTTGAGTCAATCGGAAGAAAAACTCTGGTCGAACTTGGACAAGGCGGCGAAAAAAGCAGTAAAACAGTGCACGGAGGAATTCAACCTTTCAGTGGAGAAAGTTGATTCGGAAGAGGAGCTTGGAGAGTATTTGAACCTCCTGAAGAAATTCAGGACAGCTTCCGGGTTTGCAATGCCCATGGTCTACCCTTCGCAAAACGCCTGGAAAAAGGAAAGGGGAAAAACTATGGAAGTGTTCGTTGCGAAAGACGGCGGGAAAATTGTTTCGGGAATAGGCGTGGTGTTTTTCAACGGAGTGGCGATGGAAATTGCGGTGGCGAGGGATGTCGCGCACAAGGCGTACGCGCAGGACCTTCTCAAGTGGCACGTGCTGCTTTGGGCGAAAAGGCAGGACTTCAGGCTCTACGACTTGGCGGGAGTTAACCCCAACCCGTCGACTGACAAGGAACGCGGGGGATTCCAGTTCAAGGCAAAATGGGGCGGCACTCTGGTGAAATATGACAACTACCGAAAAGTTTTCTCTAAAAACAGGGTGAAACTGCTGGAGTTCGGGAAAAAAATTTACGGGAGGGTGCGTCGCCTTGCTTGAAAAGGCTGCAGACGTGCTGCACAAGTTTTTCAAATACCCCCTGCTTAGGCCGTACTGGGACGAGCGCGAGCTTAAAACCATCCTCGGCTGCATTTCCTCCAACTCGCTCTCGCAAGGGCAGAGCACCGGCGTTTTTTCTTCCAGGATGAAAAAGCGCTTCGGCTACTCTTCGGCAGTCGCGACGAATTCCGGAAGGACGGCAATCCTACTCGCGCTTAATTCGATTCCGAAGGAAAAAGGGCGGAGCGAAGTGATACTCCCGTCCTACGGTTGCGTCGGGACGATCCAGCCGATTTTGCAGGCGGGCTTCACGCCGGTTTTCTGCGACGTCGGGGAAGACTACAACATTTCCGCTTCTTCCATTTCCGCCGCGTGTTCGAAAAAAACTCGCGCGGTGATAGTGCCCAGCTTGTTCGGAAAGCCCGCGGAGTGGAAGGGAATCAAGAAAATTTCTGGAGAATTGGGTTTGTTCGCGATTGACGACGCGGCGCAGTCGTTCGGAGCAGAATACTCCGGAGTTCCGGTGGGCTCTTTCGGCGACGCG
>JAZDIF010000096.1:0-10843 GCA_043805205.1 Microcaldota archaeon | reverse complement strand
AAGTAGAACATCACGAGCGCGCCGACTATCGCAGTCAATGCAGAGAGAAAGTTGTAGAACAACGCCCTCCTTTGCGTCATTCCGCCGAATATCAGGACCGAGTAGTCGCCGAACTCCTGGGGAATCTCGTGGGCGGCGACGGCAATGGTCGTGGTTATTCCCAAGGCCGTGTTCTGCAAAAACGCTGCAGCGATTATCGTCCCGTCGAGGAAATTGTGTATCCCGTCGCTGACGAGGTTGAGCGTAGTAAGGGGATGGTAGTGGATTTTCGAGTGGTGGTGGTGCCAAAAAAGGATTTTCTCAAGCACGAAAAACGAGATTATTCCTATCAACGCGACGGTCAGGGCGCTTTCGTTGATTTCAAGCGCTTCCGGAAGGATGTCGAGAAACGCAACGGCGAGAAGGGTTCCAGCCGCAAAACTCACCAGCAAGCCCATGTACTTTCCCACGCTCTTGCTGACGACGAAAATTATTCCAACGAGCGAAAGCGCGCTTACCAAGACCGTAGCGCCCAAAATTTCAAGCAAAACCATTTCTTCAGAAACACCGTTTTTCAATTATTTGCATTGCAGCCAATAAAAAGACTAGGGCTTTTCACCACAAGCCGTATTCCTTCGCCCAGCAGGCGAAAACCACGCCGGAATCAACGAACCACAAGGCGGGATGCACCACGTCCAAAACTCCTTGCCCGTATACCGCGCCGGTCGCGAGAGTGAAGGACAAGCGCAACAAATTGAAGGCAAGAAAGAAAACCATGTAAGCCAGTGTTTTCCGCAACGGGATTTTGGTTTTCGTGGCGTAAAGCAACGCCAGAAACATCACCGTCATTACTAGCCCGCTGCAGTCCACGACCATTTCGAAAGCCGAGCTTCCCACAACCAGCATAGGCCCTTGCCTCAATACCGAAAAGCCGGCGGCGGAAAGCATTTTATCCTGGGAGAAGGCGACCAAGGAATTCAACGGCTGCAGCGGAAGGGCTTTGAGTATCGCGAAAGAAAGGAAGAACAGCGCCGTGAAGTGCAGGAGGAAGTGCTTTTCCTTTTTCGAAATCGTAAAGCTCATTCCAAACCCCGCATTTCCCTGAGTTTGGCAAGGTAATTCTCGCAAGACGAGCGGATGAGCTGCTTGTCTTCCTCCGAAACCTGCCGCAGTACTTTCGCCGGAACTCCGGCGCAAACGCTGTAAGGCGGGATTCTCGCGTTTTCCAAAACCACAGCTCCGGCCGCTATGATGCTCCACTCGCCGATTTCACAGCCGCTCAAGAGAGTGGCGTTCATTCCGACGAGAACGTTGTCCGCAACCTTGCACCCGTGCACTATAGCCCCGTGCCCAACGGTGACGTTGTTTCCTATGCTAACGCCCGAACCGTGCACTACGCACGACTCTTGGATGCTCGTGTTATTTCCAATGCGTATTTCCCCTTCGTCGGCGCGAATGCACGCGAACGCGGCTACGTAAACATTGTCTCCGAGTTTCGCGCGATTGTCTACTTCCGACTTCGGGTGGATGAAATTCAAGCGAAATCACCACGGGACTTTCTTCAACATGAGCTTGTGCGCAAGCCAGTTGAAAAACAAGTGCAGGAAGTAAGTCAACACTAGAAGGTATAGGACTTCCCAGCCGTTCAAAAGCTCCAGGATTTTCGGCTGGGCGAAAACCGCGAATGCTAATGCTGTTACAACAAACAACAGCTGGTCGAGAAGGAAATACTGCGATCCGGGAGGCAGGCCGAACCTCCTTTTGATGAAACTGCCGAGCAAATCGCCTGCCATCGCGCCAAGCGAAACGAGGAAAGCCAGGAAAATCTTTTCCCCTGCGGAAAGCCACGGCAGGTAGGACAGCGAGTAAGCGAGCACCATTCCCACCAGGGTTCCTGCAAGCACTCCGGAAACGAAACCGCGGATGGTTTTCGAATCGCCCAGGATTCTCTTTCCGTCGAAAAACTTCTTGCCCAAGTCTATCTTCGCCCCCCCGCCGAAAATCACCGGAACGGCGTTGGAAACGTAAGCGGGTATTACGAGCAGCAAGAGTTCGAAGAAATCCAAGGGCGACCACTTTTTGCGCGTTGATTAAGAGATTCATTTAAGAAAAGCTTTTAACCGTTCGTTTGGAAAAGTATTGCATGACGGTAGTGGGAGACGAGATAGTGAAAAGCTGCAGGGACTGCTGGTCCCAGCACTCTTTCGGAATACGCCTGAAGGAAACCCAAGGCGGGGCTTTGGAATGCCCGCACTGCAAGAGAAAATACCGGGTTGAAAGGGGCTTTCTCGAGACTATTTGAAAGGAAAGTTGAATAGAAATGGGCTGGTTTTTGTCCAAGAAGGATTTCGAGAATGACGACGAGCGCAAGCTCGAACCGATGTTCAAGGAAGCGATCGGCTTCGGGGCGGTACGCGTGGTTTTCCACTTCGACGCCCACGGGAAGGAAGAAAACACGGTGAAAGACTCGCTCGTGGACTTCGTCTCCCGCCTCACGAAGGAAGAAGGGGTTTTGTACTGCAAGGGGGAAATCGACGAGGTTGTCGGAAGCGAAAGCGAAGGATTCTCGTCAAACGCTGAAGTTAAGCTTCTCACGGACAGTTTTTCCACTTTGTTGAGGATGGCGTTGCGTTACGGCCCGGTCGGGGTGGAAATAATCCAGCCGACGGAGTTGAAGCTCAACACACAGGAAATGCAGGACTTGCTTTTGAGCGCGAGCGAAATTTCCAAGCAATACGCTGCGTACGTGGTGGAGAAAGTGTGGGGGAAAGAAGAGTTGGAAAAATACAAAGAACGCATTGCCAAGCAGTTGGAAGAAGCGAGGAAACTGCGGGAGAAAGCCGAGCAGGAAAAGAAGTAAAGCAAAAAACTTTTTTTATTTGGAGAAGATTTCTTCGACTACCGCGCCGTAAGCCGGCCTCGTAACGCCCACGCCGATTATCACGCCGAGCATTGTTGCGACTGCAAAGCCCGTCACTTCGACTATTCCGCTGAAGAACAGCGGGGACATGGATGCGATTGAAATTCCGGCGGTGGCGAAGATGATGAAGAAAGCGCTGGAAAGCTTTTCCTTCGCGCTCTCTTCCTGCTCCGCGTCCTGCTGCTTCTTTCGCGAAAACTCGTCGGTAATCACGATTTGGTTGTCCACGCCGGTTCCGATGAGGGCGATTATTCCCGCCATGGCGCTCAAATCCAGGGTTCCGAAAGTGCCGATCGTCGCCAGCAGAAGCACGATTTCAATGATGCTCGTCGCAATTATGGGGATGATGAGCTTGAGTTTCCTGTAGCGCAGGGTGAGGAAAAGGGAAACTGCGAACACGGCGAAGAATAGGGCAAAAAGGCTGTACGTCATGAACTGCCGTCCCAACGACGGGGAAACGTTGTAGTAACTTCCCACTATCGTGGTGACGGGCAGCCTTCCGCCCGAGAGAATGCTTTTCAACTCTTTGATTTCGTTCAAAGCGTTCTCCTGCTGTTCCTCGGGAGTATTGCCCCTTGCAGAACCGGTGATTGAATACTGTGTAATGACTTTCTGCAGAATGGGCTCCACTTGCAGGGTCGGAGCCGAACGCAAGCCTATCGCCTGCCACGAGATTATTATGGAACCGAACTGCACGGGCAAGACCGAAGGGATAAGTTCTTCGTCGGGCTTTGCCAGAATGCGTTTTTCAGCGCCGGCTTCTTCCGAAAACCCGTTTTCCCTCAGGATCTTGTCAACCTGCGGGTTTTGCTCCAACGCCCCCCCGCCTATTACCACCCTGGTTTTTCCTTCGAGCGAAGAAGCTGAGAAGTCTTCCAAATAAACAAGCTTGATGTCGTCCCCGTCCTTCCTCAAAACCTCGCTCACGGTCGTTTCCGGAACGTTCGAGAGAACGCTCTTGTTCAACAGGAGAACCGCGTTCTCCGGCCGGTCAAGAAACATCAGGACGGAAAAACCGCTCTTGCCTTTCGCAGTTTTGGCGAAAAACTCCTCCCCTTCCCCAGTAATCGCGAAAACCAAGCTCCACTCCACGCCCCTCGAGGTTTCCTGGATGCTCTCCCCGCCGCTCCCGCCTATTGCCGTGGGAATGACGTGCTCCCCGCCCAGCGCCAGCTTTCCGTCGATAATCGCCTCGAACTTCCCTTGCTCCCTCAAAATCTTTTCAATGCTCGCAATGACGCTCGAATCCGCCTGGGGTATTTCAACAATAATTTCCTTGTCTCCCAGCGGGCGCACTACCGCCTGGCTCAAGCCGAAGGCATTGATGCGCGTTTTGATGGCTTCAACCATCGACTCCATGGTTTGCGAGTCCACGCTTCTTTCCAGCGAAATGGGCACCCTCACTCCGCCCACGAACTCTATACCAAGGTGCGCGTCGAACGTCGCGGGGTTCAAGTCTTTCAAAAACAGCAAGCCCAAGGCTATCACAAAGATAAGCAGGACTATCTGGATCCTGCGCTTTGCCAGCACTGCATTCCAGCCCATTTTCTCAAACACCGGTTTTTTCCTTTCTTTCGATAGACCACAATATCAAGGGAGCGTTGCCCATCCAAGTCGCGATTGAATCCACAAGCGCGCCTATCACCGCTACTGCGCCGACTTGGTAGTAAAACGGAATTTGAAGCAGGAGGGAGAGCAAAAGAAGAATTCCGAAGGAAATCAGTACGGATGCGTTCATCGTCAAGCCGGTTTTCATCGCGCCAAAAGCCCTTTGCGCCGGAGTTCCTTCCTTTCTTTTTATCACCCTAGCCGTAAGCATGACGTCTGTATCGAGTGAAAAGCCGATGAGCATGAGCAAAGCCGCAACGCTCGCGAGTGTAAGGGGAATTCCAAGCAGCCCCATTACTCCTGCGGTGATGATGATGTCCGCCGCAGCCCCGAAAATCACGGCTAGGCTTGGCGCCCAAGCCCTGAACACCAGGAAAATGATGATTGCCGAGAACAAGAACGAGTACATTACGATCTCTTGGGTTTTGGTGACGAAAAACTTGCTTAGCGAAGAGCCGACTTCCTTGAATGAAGCCGTCTCGGTAGAAATCACGGCGGAGAGCTTTTCCGAAATCTTTTCCCTATACGCAGTCCGGGAGTCCAAAAACGTTTTTTGAGCCTGCTCAACCGCCTTCAGCACGTCGTCAGGCAAAGCCTGTTGTGAAAACAACGAGTTCAACTCGCTTGCTTTCGCAAGAACCTCGCTCTTTTTCCCCTCGGCCAAGGGAGACTGCGATAATTCCAACTGCACGAACTCGTGGTTTAGCGAATTCATCTCTCCCAGCAAAACTTCCCCCTTCGCGAGGTTCTCGTCAGTGGGCAGTTCTATCTCCACTCCGTTTCCCGCCGGGGATGAAAAGCTCCTTACGCCTGAAGGGTTGAATTCAGCCAAAGCCAACTGTATTTCCGCAATCTGCCCGGCCGAAACTTCGCCGGGGGCGACTATGGTAATGAGCAAACCTCCGCGCAAGTCTATTCCCCGGGGGATTTGCGGAATGAAAAACAAGGCTATGGCTATGAGCACCAAAGGCGCTATGACGAACTTCTTGTAGTGCTTAGACTCGTACGGGTTAGGAATGTTCATTCTGAAAAACCGTTTGAACTAAAGCGGAAAAACCCACCTTTCTTAAAGTAAAATAATCTACCCGCCGATGCTTAAAAACCCTTTTTAAAAGATGAAAACAGAATCTACTCTGCAGGAAAGCAGGGGTAGCGAAGCCTGGTCAAACGTGCTGCCTTCAGGAGGCAGTCCCTTAGGGGTTCGGGGGTTCAAATCCCTCCCCCTGCACTTTGTTTTATAATTTCCTTTTTCTTAATCGACTCGTGAAGCTGATTGCAATAAGCGGCAGTTGGAGGAAGATGGACTCGCGTGTCGAGAGGGACGTCAGGCGGGAAGCGGGAAAAATCATGCGCCGAGGAGACGGCATAGTAACCGGCGGCGCGCTGGGCGTGGATTTCATCGCGACTGACGAAGCTTTGAAGCGGGATTCGAAAGCAAAACGCATCAAAATAATCCTTCCGTCTTCATTCGCATCCTACGCTTGGCACATGAAAAAGAGGATGAAGGAAGGCACAATCCCGAAAAAAACCTGCGCCAGGCTTTTGAAGCAACTGGAGAAAATAAGAAAAGCCAACCCCTCCGCACTGGTTGAAATGAAGGGCGTTGCGAAAGGAAAGCACGTTACGCAAAAGCAGTACTACAAGCGCAACAGCGAGGTAATAAAAACCGTTGACGGGCTGGTTGCCTTCCGTGTTAATGAAAGCAAAGGCACTCAAGACGCGATTGAAAAAGCGAAGCGCAAGGGAATTGCGGTGAAAGTTTTTTCTTACTCCAGCCCGTAGGTGTTCGGGGGTTCAAATCCCTCCCTCTCTACTACGTCTCCTGCGACTAAATCGAGCCGCAAGATTTCTGATGCCAGCCTTTCAACAGAACCGGTTTATGGCCGCGTATTTTAATGGTCGTCCGCCGTTAGAACAATAGTTTATTCTGAAAAACATTCACGTGGTTTTCTTGAAAAAGACTGCAGTAAAATCGGCGGAGAAACGGAATCTGTTGCGGAAACTCCTGGACGCCCCTGTTTCCAACGTGTGTTTTTCCAAAAACAGGGTTTACCTCGACTTTCTAGGATACCGCGTTTCCGACTCCGTAGTCATCAAGAGGGAAAAGTACGTGGCGGACTGGAGCAGGCGAAGGAAACAGGTCTTCGTGGACCGGGAAATCCTAGGCAGAGATAGGGAAAAATCGTTTCGCGCACTGTGCGTGCACGAGGCGGTTGAAAAATTCTTGTGCGAAAAATTCGGCTTGAATGCGGACAATGAAGCGCATGTTGTCGCAACGCGCAAGGAACGGGAGTATCTGAAGAAAATCGGGGGGAACTGGCGCAGCCACGAGTTGATAGTCTACTGGGACTGGCACTTGCTTGGAGAAAAGTGATTGCAATGGAGTTCGAAAAAATCGTTGTCGAGCCGGGTGTTTTCTACTGGACCTGGCGGGACGTTGATTTTCTTCCCTACGCCTGGCTTGAGGAACGCGACTTGAAGAAGCTGCCTCTCCCGTTCTACCTGGAAGACATTCATCCGGACAGCCCCGTGGGCTTTCCGTGCGAAGGCGAGGAAAGCAAGACGAACGAAATCATCCTGCCGCGTTCTTTCGAGGGACTGAAATTGACGCCTGATTTACGCAAGGACTTGAGGAGGGTGGAAAAGAAAAATTCCTCCACGCAAATCGTTTCAAACGAGAAAAATGCGTTGGAAAAGGCGGGCAACTGGTTTCTGGAACTGTGGGACGAGGAACCTGCCGAATTCAAGCGAAGGATGCTCTTATGGAAGGACGCTTTCACGCTCAGCGCCTACTCGGAGGAAAAGCTCCTGGGCGTCCACATTTCCCTTCCAGAGAAAAACGGGCTCCATTACCTGGGGTGCTGGTGGGACCGTTCGAACAAAAACCTCTCGATTCCAACGTTTCTTTTGAAGAAAGACGTTGAAAGGGCAATATCGCTGAAATTGTCGTTCTACGATTTGGGCGTAGGCAGCGAGCCCTACAAGAAACAGTGGGGCGTGCTTGAAAGGCAGACCAAGTACTACGCGGCAATGCAAAAGCCTCTGGCGCAAAAACTCGGGCTCAAGCGCTTTGTCGACATTTCTTGAAGATGAATATAGCCCAAAAGCATAGAGCCTTTGGATTTTGATGGATATGCGCTTGCGGAAAACGTTGGGTGAATTAAGTCGGGAAGCAATCCGGCACCCGGCTTTGCTGTTTTTTCTCTTGGCATTCGCAGCCTGGTTTTTCTTCCGCGGGGCTTTGGTTTCCCAAGTTTGCAACTCCGGACTATGCTGGTTATACCCGGAAGACTGGCCTTCCCTCTTGGGAATAACCGCCGAAAGCCCGGTTTTGGTCGTGGGATTATTATGCGCTGTACTCTTCGCCCTGCCTTTCGGGCGTGGCGGGCTTCTTGCCGCGCTCATCGCCATCAAACTGGGAGAGCCGGTTTTCGGCATTACCGGCGTGTTTGCAATCTTCACTGCCGCATCTGTCGCCAGCATCGTAGCAGTGCACGCCATAGTAGAAAGTTTTTCTAAAACCCGCTCTTTTTCTTCAGTCCGAAAGCGCCTTGAATTTTTCGAACGCGCCCTGGCGCCTTCGGTCGGAAAACGCCCGGTGTTGGCGCTGGTGCTCGACAACCTGGCAGGATCGCAGTGGCACATGAGCGCCCTCGCCGTCTTGTGCCGCGTTCCAAGGGAAAAAGTTTGGCTCGGATTGTTCTTGGGAAACGTCGCCGGTTTTGTTCTTGTTTTAAGTTTGTCAAGCGTGCCGAATCTTGATGCGATAAGCATAATCCTGTTGATCGTGGCGCTGACGCTCGCGGTATCTTCGCCTGAAATCATCAAGAACCTAAAAGAAAGCGTAAAATAACGATTTTTCAGTATTTCCTTTTCCTTCCGCTGGTGGGTTCGGGCTCTAAGTGTATGTGAACGTCTTCAATCGAAGAGTCGAGCGCCATTATTTCTTTCTTCACCAAGTGCGAAACGAAATGCGCTTTTTCCAAGCTCGACTGTGGTTTCAAGCGCAAGTGCACGTCCACGAAAACGTTCGTTCCCACTCCCCTCGCTCGGAGCTTGTGGAAAGACGTGATGCGCTTGTCTTTCTTCAGAAGCCACTCTATCTTTTCGAGCAGGCTCTTGTCCGGAGCCGCGTCTGAAAGAACGAGCAATGATTTTTTTCCGAGCTCGAAAGAACCGAAGAGCATCACTAGAGCAACGGCAATTGCCGCGAGCGGGTCTCCAAACGAAAACCCTAAGCTAACCAAAACCAAGCCAACCAGAACTGCTACCGCGCTCCAAACGTCAGTGGTAAAATGAAAAGCATCCGACTCGAGAGCTGCGCTCTTTTCTTTTACAGCCACGTCGCCCAAGCGCTTGGAAGTATACCACGCCACGACAAGGGAAATTATTATGACGGCAATGCCCATCCACGTTTCCTGCACCGGCTCGGGGTTGATAATGCGGTGGACGGCTTCGTAACCAACGAGAATCGACGTTAGAATTATCAGCATGACTTGAGCCAGCGAGGAAAGATTTTCAAAACGCTGGTGCCCGTAGTGATGCGTCACGTCCGGCGGAGCCATTGCCTTTCGTATTCCGAAGTAAGCGAATACCGAGGCGATCAAGTCGAGAAGCGAATGGAACACTTCAGCAAGCAAACCAATGGAGCCAGTGCGCAATGCTACGAACGCTTTTAGGACAAGAAGACTGACGTTTACTGCTATTGACAATCCAGCCGCTTTCAACCGTTCTGCCATGAAAAGCTTGAATGAGCAGAAGTTTAAAACGCTTTCACGGAGTCAGACGATTCCTGTCGCGCGGGAACAACGCGCACTCTCTAATGTTCGCACGGTTAGCAAGCTTCATGCACAACCTTTCAGCGCCGATGCTCCAACCCGCATGAGGAACGGCGCCGTAACGGAAGGCATCAACGTACCATTCAAAATCCTTCGGCTCGAGGTTGCGCGCTTTCAACTGTTTTACTAGCAAGTCCGGGTCGTGAATCCTCTGCGCGCCGCTTGCAATCTCCAAGCCCTTGAAAACCAAGTCGTAAGCCCTGCAAACCTTCGGCTTTTCCTCCAAAGGCAAAGCGTAAAACGCCCTAGCAAGCGTGGGCCAGCGGGTGGTGAAGAAAGCTTCAGCGCCGAGGATTTTTTCCAGTTGAGCGTCGGCTTCCTTGGGAATGTCCTGCCCCCATTCCACGACAAATCCTTTCTTGTCGAGCTTTTCGATAATCTCGTCGTAAGTAAAGCGCGGCACGTCCTTGGGAATTTCGAACTCCGAGCCCAAGAGCTTCAACTGGGGAGAGCAGTTTTTCTTCACGGTTTTGAGAATGTGCAGGAAGAATTCTTCCAAAAGAGCGATTGCCTGCTCGTCGTCCAAAAACGCCGCTTCAATATCCATCTGGGTGCTTTCGTTCAAGTGGACTGTCGTGTTGTGCTTTTCAGCGCGGAAAACCGGCGCGGTCATGAACACTTTCTCCATTCCCCCCAGAACGGCCAGTTGCTTGTACAACTGCGGGCTTTGCGCAAGGAAAGCTTTTTTCTCGAAATATTTCACTTCGAACAAGTCCGTTCCCCCTTCGCTGGCGCTTTCCAGCAACGACGGGGTGTTAATCTCCTGGAAGCCCAATTCCAAAGCCTTTTCCCTGAACGCGTTCTGCAGGACGCTGCGGATTTTGAAAACCGCTTGCGACTCGAGCCTGCGCAAGTCCACGGTCCTGTTGTCCAAGCGAACGTCTAGGTCAGCCGGGACTTTTCCAGTGAGTTCGAACGGGATTCGTTTAACCACTCGCCCCAAAACCTCGAGTTTCGAGGGGATGATTTCGCAGCCGAAAGCGCTCACACCCGGGTTTTTCTTGACAACGCCTTCGCAGTAAACCGTAGTTTCCTTGATTAGTGAAGAAGCGGTTTCGGCCAATTCCGGGGAATCGGCTTTCTTTACGGTCACTTGCGCCAAGCCGTCTCCGTTGCGCAAGACTACGAACAATAATTTCCCGATATCCCGCGTTTCGTGAACCCAGCCGGCTATCTTGACTTTCTTTCCGTCAAGCTCCGGCGTTATTTGCGAGATGGAGTGCGTCAAAATCATTTTATTTTACCTCTCGAGTCCCTTACGCGCTTGAAGCTTTCAAACCGCTCGTCAATGTAATACTTTCCAGCCTGCGTGAGAACGTAAAACACCGCGCCTATTCCGAAGAAGCAATAAGCAATGGTGAAAAGCTTGCCCACGGTGGTTTTCGGGTGCAAATCACCGAATCCGACGGTAGTGAGCGTTGTTGCGGCGAAGTAAACCGAGTCCGTTAGGGAAAACTTTTCCACGGTATAGTATACCAGCGCTCCGATGAGCCATATT
>JAZDIF010000095.1:0-4486 GCA_043805205.1 Microcaldota archaeon | reverse complement strand
GGCGTTGGAGCACGCGTATTACACGTTCGACATTCTCTCAAACTACGGGATTTACAGGGACTTGCAGCGCCATCGTATGCTTTCGCAGGAAAGGCAGTTGCTTTCAACGCGGTTCGGCTATGACGCTCCGAATGAAATAATTGAAGCGGGAGTTCTCTCCGAGTACAGGCAGGCTATGGTCAGGGCCGAGGAGCTTTACAGCGAAATGGAGGGGAAACTGCCCAAGCAAGCCCAGTACGCCGTGCCGTTAGCGTATAAAATCCGGTGGTACTTCAAAATGAACTTGCGGGAAGTTTACCACTTGGTGGAATTGCGCTCCGCCCAGCAAGGGCATCCCGATTATCGTAGGGTTGCGCAAGAGATTTACAGGCAAGTTACGAAAGTGCATCCCGTTCTCGCTTCGCAAATGAAGTTCGTTGATTTGAGCGAGCATGGCTTGGAGAGGATTGAAGCGGAAAAACGGACGGACGCAAAGCTCGAGGAATTGAAGAAAAAATACGGTTGAAGGGGGAGAGGATTATGAACGGAAAAATTGCGGTCGACTGCATCAAAAGCCTGAGGGAATCCGACCTGGAAGTTTTCAATGCGATTCAAAACGAGTTGCACCGCCAGCAGGACTGCTTGGAAATGATTCCGTCCGAAAACTACGTGAGCAAAGCCGTTTTGCAAGCGCTGGGCTCCATTTTGACCAACAAGTACTCGGAAGGCTATCCCGGAAAGAGGTATTACGGGGGGAACGAATTCATCGATGTCGTGGAAAACCTGGCGCGCGACAGGGCGAAAAAGCTTTTTGGCGTTTCGCACGTTAACGTCCAGCCTTACTCGGGAAGCCCGGCAAACCAGGCTGTTTGCTTTGCGATTCTCGAGCCCGGCGAAAAGCTCATGGGAATGCACTTGCTTTACGGAGGGCACTTGACTCACGGCTGGAGCGTCAATTTTTCAGGGAGATACTACACTCCGGTTCTTTACAAGACGGGGGAAGACGGTTATCTCGATTACGATGCGATTGCCGAAATGGCCGACAGGGAAAAGCCCAAGCTGATTTTCACGGGCGCAACCGCATACCCGAGAGAGATCGACTTCAATAAACTGTCGAAAATCGCCAAGAGCGTTGACGCTTACTTGATTGCGGACACTTCCCACATTACTGGATTGATCATTGCGGGAGTCCACCAGTCTCCCTTCGGCGTTGCTGAAGTGACGATGACCACCACCCACAAGACTTTGAGGGGGCCCAGGGGGGCGATCATAGCTTGCGACGGCGAGCCTTCCGAACCTTTGAAAGCCCCTCCCGAAAAATCGCGCAAGTATTTGCCCACTATGATAGACCGCGCTGTTTTCCCCGGCTTGCAGGGAGGGCCGCACAACCACCAGACTGCGGCCATAGCAGTAGCTTTGGCTGAAGCGTTAAAGCCGGAATTCAAGGAGTATGGAAAGCAAATCGTGAAAAACTGCAAGACGCTCGCAAAAATCCTGATGGACCACGGATTCAAGCTTGTTACGGACGGCACGGACAACCACTTGGTTTTGATTGACTTGACGAACAAGAACATTGCCGGAAAGGAAGCGGAAACCCTCCTGCAAAGCGTGGGAATAACGTGCAACAAGAACACGATTCCGTTCGATTCGAGAAAGCCTTTCGACCCGTCGGGAATACGCATGGGAACTCCTGCCATAACGAGCAGGGGGATGAAGGAAAGCGAAATGGAAAAAATCGGCGAGTTCATCCACCGCACTGTCGACAACCGCAACGACTCCGGTGAAAAGCGGAAAGTGCGGGAGGAAATAACCGCGTTGTGCAAGAGCTTCCCCGTATACCAAGACTAGGGGTTTCTTCAAGCAAAGTGAAACTCACTTTCTGAAGGTTTTTTAAGCCACTTCAAGCACAAATACTACTTATGAAAACCCCTTCGGTTTTTCTCTGCGTATTGTTGTTAGCAACTTCTTTTGTTTTTGCGCAATGCCCGAATTTGGACGTTTCCCTGATTGAAAGCGCTCAAGCCGAAACCGGCGTGAACGCCGGGTTTCCAGTGGTAATAACAAACAACGGCGTTAACGCTCAATTGGTCTCCCTGTCTTCAGAGTGCGATTATCCCCTCTCCTGTTCCTTCTCCAACGCTCCCTACGCTACGTTGTATCCGACTGAAAGCGCAACTTTCCTTTTGAACGCGAAAAGCTCTCTTGCCGGAGAATTCCAAATCCCCCTTTCCTTGAGCGCCGGAGCGAACGCCAACTGCGATTCCAAAACCCTCTCCCTCACGGCAATTCCAGAGGGGGTAGACGGGCAGGATGCAATCCCTTATGATTTTGATTTTACTCCCACCGCCAACCAAACCGCCAGGCCCGGAGACGAGATAAAATATTCCATTACGGTTACGAACAACGAGGATTCCAAGGTTTTCGTCCGCTTTTCAGCCGAAGGGTCGCTGAAGGAAACGACTTTCCTCCAACCGGTAGACATAGACTTGAACGCCGGGCAGACGAAAACCATTGAAATAAGAGTGGGAATCCCGCCCGCAACGCCTTCCCAAGCGTACCAAATGGTTTTCAACGCGAGGGTTACTACTAGCGGCGGAGTGCAGTTCTACTACTCCTTCCCGACGCAAGTTTTCGTTTACTCGGAGCAATTGAATTTGGTTTTGCAGAACGAGCCAGTCAGCTGCACGATTGCGGTTCACAACCAGGAAACCCAGTTGAAGCTGAGAGTGCGGAACGACGGCGAGATTGAAGGGCCTTTCGACCTGGAGTTGAAAGCAGGGGAAAACGCATTCGAAATAATCGACGTTTTCCCGAAAATCCTGGAAGTCAAAGCCGGAGATTCGCAGGAAGTCACGATTTCCATAAAGCCCAAGCCCTCCACGGTTTTGGACACGTACTATTATCAATTTGAATTGAGTCACTACGGGATCCCGGTTTTCCTGAAGGATTATTGCTTCGAAGTTTTCGCGAAAACCGACTTTTCCATCGCAGCGAAGACAGAGTATTCAGTAGAGAAAGGAACTGTCGACGTCCTGCTTCCGTTCACTATATACAATGATGGCAGCGTAACGCAGAATTTCGCAGTTGAAGCCACTCCCCCGCAAAACCTGCTCGTGAAAATCCAGCCCGGCTCGTTCAGCCTCTCGCCCGGCGAGTCGAAGCAAGTGAACCTCGCCGTGACGCCATCGCGATTGATGGCTTTGGGGAAAACCAAGCTTCCGGTTGTCGTTAGGACGAGCAAGTACAGCAAAGCCTTTGCGTTGAATATTACGATTGCCGCCGAGGAAACGGGCGGAAAGCCCGAGTTGGAGTTCAAGCAAGAATCCATAAGGGCTTTCGCCGGAGTGGAATCGAGAATGTTCGTCAGCATTCAAAACAACAAGCCGACTGACCTGCACGAAGCCCAACTGTCTTTCCTGGGAATTCCAAGCGCGTGGTATTCGGCAACGCAGTCCACGCTTCCTGCAAAAAGCGTGCAAGGGATTTTCGTTGTTTTCAACATTCCCTCGACCCAAGATCCTGCAGCGCAAAAGATAACTGCGGTTGTTGAAACGGCCGAGGGAATCGGGTTGGAAAAGCAAATGGTGTTGTACGTTGAAGAACCGCAGTCCAAGCTCGAGGCGGAGTTCAAGGAGTCATCGATTCTGGAAGGCGACGGGCAGAGGAACTTGTTCGTCAAAATCGTAGTGCGCAACACAGGCCAAAAGCCTTTGGGCGGAGTGAAAGCAATAGGCCCGACAGGCTACGCCATTTCAACCCAGCCGGAAAGCCTGTTATTGCAGCCCGGGCAGAGTACGGAACTCACTGTGAAAATAGAAAACCCGACTTCCGAAAGCGTTTCCCTCAGGCTCCAGGCCGAAGACGGGACTACAAGCTCCGCAGTTCCGGTGAAAATCCAACCGAAAGCAAGGGAATTGCCTTGGATGTGGATTCTAGTCGCCGTAATAGCGATTCTCGCGATAATCTTCCTGTTCTTCCGCAGGCAGCAGGAGCAGTACGCTTGAGAAAACGCCCCCATCCGCCTCTTCGTCAAGCGCCGAAAACAAGCACTTTTTAAAGGGAAAAAGGGGTTATAGCATTATCAGTTAACCCACCATAGACTAGGTTTGCAACAAACCACCTTGGGGGTTACACGAGGTGATTTGAAGATATGGCAAAGAGAGACAGCATGCCCGCGATTGGAGCTTGGGCATTCCTAGGCGGTCTTGTTATTGCCGTGTTGGCTGGTTTCTTCACCACTGCCGACGCGACGATAGTGCTCGTCTTGGGAGTACTCGGTTTGCTCGTGGGACTGTTGAACATAGCCGACAAGGAAGCACAGCACTTTCTCGTTGCTGGAATCGCCTTCCTAATCAGCGCGGCCAGCCTCGGCTCTTTGGGAGTCCAAATCCTGGGCGCGTCTGGAGGAGCGCAGATAGCGGCGGTTTTCAACAACGTGGCGGTGTTCGTCGCGCCCGCAGTCGCCATAGTGGCGCTGAAGGCGGTTTACGACATTTCCAAAGAGTAA
>JAZDIF010000094.1:0-6616 GCA_043805205.1 Microcaldota archaeon | reverse complement strand
AGTATCGTAAGTGACGCTCAAAAACCTGCTTTGCGCAATATCGCCCGCCTTCAAGGCAAGTGAAATGCACCCGTCAGCCCCGCACACTTCAAAACCCTGCGTTACTGGATACTGGACTGTGATGGTTTCAGCGTGGCACGATTCCTTCGTCCTGGAATCTTCATTCGTTCCCAAGTCCGAATCCTCGGGAACCCTCGCCCACAATCCGTTTTTCACCGCCCAAGCGCGGTAGTCAAAAACAACGTTTTCCGTTTGCGAAGCCGAAGGCCTTATGCGGATTACTGCAGAGAGTGTCTTCACCCCAACCTGTTCTTCCGCATACTCGAACGAAACCCACTTTATTTCCCCGCCGCTCTGCTGAACTGCTTCCTCGTCGCAAGAATTCTGCAGGTTGAACGTACTTCCGAAATCAATCTGCGCGTTTTCATCAGCGTTGGGAAGATCGAAGCGCGAGATGAAAGCCTTGTCTTCGGCAATCGCCTCTCCGCTTCCAACTCTCAAGTAAAACCCTTTCTTTTCAGCCTCGGGAAAGTTCACAACTAAATTCGCCTTGTACCACCCTCCGCGTTCTAGGGAGTTTGCCGGAGTTTGTGAAACGACTGTCCTCCCCTGCGAATCCATTTTTTCCAGGGTAAAGCCCATTACGACAACATCCCCGCTCAAGTCCGACGGCAGCATGGAAAGGGTTTTCGCAATCTCCTGGCCAGTCGGAATGGTAATCGACTCGCTTTGGAAGTTTGCAAAACCTTCAGCAGAAGCCTTCAGCACTATCGGCTTGTTCGAATAAACATCAAGAGTGCAGTAAGAACCGTCGGTCGGGCTCGTGCACGAAACTATGGGAGTGTTCCCGTCGAAAGCGGTGATTGTCGCATTAATGAAAACATCGCTTTGAGAAACGTCCCACGCCCTGGCGAGAATCCTGGCGAACGTCCTCTGCAAAACAACGTCCACCCTTTTCGTTGAACCGGGTGAAACGCTGAACAAAGCGCTGGAACCGTTCTGCGAACCGGAAATACCGAAAGCAACCATGTTCACATCCGCTTCCACTCCTACAAACCTAGCCAGCCCGTCCGCGCCCGTTTCCTCCGCAGGATAGCCGAGGCTGAAGCCGTCGTCCGAAATCAATTCCACGTTAGCAGCTTGAATCGAGTTCCCGTCGGCGTTTTTCACCAAAACCTCCAATTCACCCGTGCTTCCCACGACAATTTTCTCCAGAAAAACCGTAGTCTGCTCTCCAGAGCGCATTTGCCTCGTCCTCTCGGGTATGAAGCCTTCTGCGTAAACGGTAGCGTAAAACAGTATTGTGCGGGAAACTTCGAACTCAACCTTCCCCTGCACGTTCGTAGTCTTTTCCCCGAGAACGCGCAACGGGCTTGAAACAGCGAAGAGCTTCACCACCGCGTCTTTCACAGTAGTGTTATCCTCGTCTTTCACCGTAACCAAAAGCTTTGCGTAATCAACAGGCAACGCCCCTGCAGGACCCTTGTCCCTCAGGACGATGTTGAACTCGGTGTTCCTGTCCGACTGGACTGCTTTAATTTCTTCTTCCGCAACCCCCCTGTACGTCAGGTAATCGTCCTGCTCTACGTTCACGTAAACTTCCTTTCCGGCAGCCGCGCTTTCCTGGAAATAAACAACCCCATCCTCGTCCGTGTAACCGACCGCTATTTTCTGCGAGCTTCCACCAGCGTCGTAGAGTGTAACAAACGCGTTTTCAACACCCTGCCCGCGCGAGTTCTTCACGTAAACGACAATATTCCCTTTCACCTCGCTCTGCAGGGAAACCGACTTGGAAGTCAGGAATACCGAGCAGGATTTCTGCACCGGAGTGCACGTCTTGAGTTCGGTCTTGAAATTCTCGGCCGAAACCTGCAGCCTGTACAGCGAGCCTTCGTTCGAGTATAAAATCAAAACCTCCCCGTTGGCGTCAGTAACCAACTGCTGCGGGGAATTGGAATCAGGGTCGGAGAAGGAAATTCTCGCTCCGGCAACGGGGTTTCCGTTCGTGCTAGCTACGACGATCTTGAACGACTTTTCCTGGGCAGCGCTTTTCCTTAACAATACCGTAATCGGCTCTCCGCTCAAAACGACCGTGTCATCGTAAGTTCCCGAAGTGTGCTTCACCCGGAGCGTGGCGCTCGCGTCTTTCGGAAGCCCTTTGAAAAGCACCATTCCGCTTCGCGTCAATTCCGTGAATTCAGTGCCGTCTTCCAACTCCAGCGTGACTTGCGCGCCGTTTACGGGCTTGCTCTCGCTCAACACGGTTATTTCCACGTCAACAGAGGACGGCCCGAAGCTGAACCCTGTTAAAAGAAAAGCGGCCCCTCCGACTATCAGAGCGAGCAGGAGGATGAAAACGGGGAACGATGGAATGCCGTGGTCTTCGATGGGATTGACGAACCACTCGTAAATCTTAACTCCCGCGTCTTCAAGAGAGTCGCAAAAAGCGTAGTAATGGTCTTCAAGAGACGAGTAAAACTTTCCCAAAGCACCCATGGCATTACCCCCTAGTTTTTCTCGCAAAAACGATACTAGAGGAATAGGCACCGCCTTTTTAAAAAGGCAGTCGGTTTCGGGGCTCGCAGGCCGGCGGCTCCAAGCCCGGCAAAAACCTTATTAATTTATCAGCCGATACATAACTTATGCGTGCATCGGGTGATAAATTTGCAGAGAGCCGGGTTCGTAAACTTCAAGCCTAGGAAGCTGGACAGGTTTCCTAGGCTCGACACGATTTTGATGGTCGAAAAAGTCTTGTTCAGGCACTACAGGACGGCGAGGAACTTCACGGAAATCTGGAAGCGCCTTCCAAAGAAGGTCATGTGGACCACGTTCCTGACGATTCTGGATTATTTGGAGTATTCGGGAAAAATCCGCATTGAACCGGACAAGAAAGTAACCTGGCTGGGAAACCCCGCAAGAACAAGCTAGTTTTAAAAAAAAAGCCGCCCCCTGCCAGGCCGCCGGCGCTTGCGCACCGACAAACCCAGCGGGCGATCTCATGGCAAAGAGAGCAAAAAAGAAAAAAACTCAGAGGTCGATCATCGGAAGCCCTACCGCCTCGCTCGTCTTCCCGCGGCGGCGGTCGTCGTGCGACAAAACGTGCGGCGAAGTCACGCCCGTGATTACGCTCGTGACGATGACTTTCTCCCCGAGCTCGGGAATGATTCTCGCGCCCCACTTTACGTAAGCGTTGTCGTCGAAAGCGTCGGTAATGCCTTCGCCGATGGAAATCGCTTCGCCCAGCGAGAGCGTTGAACCTCCTTGAATCAAAACCAAGGCTCCCTTGCTTCCGCGGTAGTCAACGTCCAGCAGTGGGTGTTCCAAGCTCGACTTTACGGCCTGTTCCGCGCGCTGGCTTCCGCTTCCCTCTCCGATGGAAATCATTGCATCGCCGGCGTTGCCCATTATCATGCGCAAGTCCGCAAAGTCGATGTTAACTAAGGAAGGGAGCATTACGGTGTCGGCAATGCCCTTGACCGCTTTCGCTACCAGAGTGTCCGCGACTGCGAAAGCCTGGTTCATCGGCAGGTTCGGCACGAACTCCACGAGCCTGTTGTTGTCGATTATAACCGTGGTGTCGCAATGCTCGCGCAACGCGTCGAGCCCCCAGTCTGCCTTGGTCAACCTCGCCCTCTCTAGAGCGAACGGGTAAGTGACCATCGCAACTACGATTGCTCCCTGCTGCTTGGCGATTTCCGCGACTATCGGCGCTGCGCCCGTTCCCGTTCCGCCTCCCATTCCGGCGGTAATGAAAACCAACTCGCTTCCGGACAGTGCTTCAGCCAGCTTGTCGCGGCTTTGCTCCGCCGCTTTCATTCCGATTTCGGGAAATCCGCCTGCGCCCAAACCGCGCGTCAGTTGCGCTCCGATGAGAAACCTGCGGTCGGCGTCTATCATTTCCAAGTGCTTCTTGTCGGTGTTGATGGCGAGGGTTTTCGCGCTTTGAATTCCCATCTTGTGCAGCCTGTGCACGGAGTTCGTTCCCGCTCCTCCGACTCCAACGACTATAATCTGGACTTTGGAAGGCTCGAACTTCTTAGTTTCTCCCGCGGTCGGGGAGGTTTTCAACGCTTCTTCAATCAAACTGTTCATTTCACATCACTCCGGTGGGGTTTTTTCAAACTTTTTTTCCGAAAACAAAAAAAATGGAAAAAAGGAAACTCTAGCCTACGATTTCGATTTCGTACTGCTTGGTTCCCTGCTTTTGCGACTTGGGCATGGTTTTTCCGACGATGCTGCTGCTCTTCACGCCCGTGACTATGGCCGTGATTTCCAGCTTTCCGTCGTACTCGGGAATCAGCCTTGCGCCCCATTTTACGGACGCAGTCGGGTCCATCGAGTTGGTTATCAACTCTCCAGCCCGGATCGCGTCTCCCAGGGTCAAGTCCGCTCCTCCCGCAATGTGAATCAAAGCGCCCTTCGCTCCCTCAAAGTCAACGTCCAGCAGCCTGTTCTTGAGAACTCCATCTGCAGCGTCTTCAACCTTGTTCGGACCTTTGCCCGTTCCAACTGCAATCATTCCAACGTCGCCGTTGCCCATTATGGCGCGAACGTCGGCAAAGTCGATGTTAACCAGCGAAGGTTGCGTAATGGTGAAAACCAAGCCGCCGACTGCCTTGGCGAGAATCTCGTCAGCGACGAGGAACGCCTGGTTCATCGGCAAATTAGGAACGAGTTCAACCAGCCTGTTGTTGTCCAAGACAATAACGCTGTCGGAAACTTCCCTCAAGCGCGTAATGCCATCGTCCGCCTTGGTGACTCTCGCCCTTTCAAGAGCGAAAGGATAAGTGACCATTGAAACGACTATCGCACCCTGGTCTTTCGCTATTCGTGCGATTACCGGCGCTGCGCCCGTTCCCGTTCCGCCTCCCATTCCCGCGCACAGGAAAAGCAAGTGGCACCCTGCGAGTTGTTTCTCCAGCGCCTCGTGGTCTACTTCAGCGCACTTCGCGCCGACTTCCGGAAATCCTCCGGCTCCCAATCCCTTGGTTATGCTTTTGCCAAGCAGGATTTTAGTGATGGAATCGTCAAGCATTGCCAAGTGCTGGCGGTCGGTGTTGCACGCAACGAGCTGCGCGCCTTTCACGTTCAGCCTCTTCAAGCGGTTGACCGTATTGTTTCCGCCTCCGCCTACTCCGATTACGGCTATTTTTATTTCCTCAAACTCCTCGCCGCCTTTTTGCGAGAGCGAGGTCGTCTGCAACGCGCTCTTCACAATGTCTTCCATTCGATCGCCTCTTTTTATGGTGGGTTTTCTGGATTTTTTCAAACGCGCTTCCCTCGCGCGTTTTATAAAGCCAGTGAAAACAGAAATCAAACCGCCTTTAAAAACGTTTTCCTTCCACAAATATGTTTCGATATAACCCGCACTTTTCCGATTGAACGGCATTAGTGGAGACTTTTCCAGCCGAAAACTTCCAGTAAAACATATCCCGGCATATGTTTTTATATGCGATTTTGGTAACTTGGTTATCCCCGCAGGCAAAAATGCGGTTTGGCTATAGGTTGAAAAAAGCATTGGTGATGTGTTAATGGGAAGCGATTCCGAATCTTTCCTCGTGACAGTTCCTTTGGATTGGGCTTTGAAGGAACACGCCGAGGAGAAAAGAAAGTTTCCGAGCGTCCAGGACTTCATTAGAGAGTTGATTCGCAGGGACATCGAAACTACGGACAAGGAACAGAAGGAAAGCGAAGCTAAGTCTAACGGAAAGTAAAAACCCTTTTCCCCGATTATTTTTTGCCTGTTTCTTGAAACCACTTTTCCAAATCCTCTTGGCTTTGGGATGCCTGTTCTCCGTCATACTCCTCGCGGTGAAGAATTCCGTCCAAAAAATCTTTCACGTAGTCCATGCCGCCGGAATCCCTGAACTTCATGATTCCGAACAAAACCAGCGTCGACAAAACCAAAAGCGACAATTTCAAAGTCAAGTCGCTCCAATCGCCGCGAACGATGGTTTTGATTTGCTCGCCAGACTCGTTAACCGATTCGGACTGGTTGTCTGCAACTTCAAACACCGGCGTTACGATGGGAATCGAAGGCAACTCCTGAGGCAGTTCGGAAGAATCGTAATAATCGCTTGCCGGAAATTCTTCGATAACTTCTTCAGGCAAAGGAGGCTCTGCAGTCGGAGTGGGGGTAGGCGTTGGCGGTAAAACAGTAGGCTGCTGGCAATCCAACACGCAGGAAGTTTCTTCACCTATTTCACAAACCCCGTTTCCGCAGGAATCGCAAGCAACCTGCCGTTCTTCAACAGGCTGGAATGAAGCCGAGGCTATCCCGGCAGGACCACCAGTTATGGTTACTGTTCCGAGAATCACGCGCGGCCTGAGGCTTGAAGCCGAGTAAAGCGCGTTTTTCAGTTCAATCCGCTCGTAAGCCGGCTGGCCCGAGAAAGAAATGAAGGCGGTCAAGTAGTAACTTCCCGGCGTTACCACCGCGGGATTGAGCGAGAGGGACGCTGGTTCTTCCCGGATATTCTCTCCGGCGTTCCACGAGCCGGGCGGGCTGGTGAAATTTAAAGTTTTTTTCGCTACAGTCAAACCGGCAGACTGATCGGCTAGTTCCAGAGAGTAAACGAGGTTTTCCTTCGGAAGAGCGTCGTTCACAATCCACTCC
>JAZDIF010000093.1:0-2502 GCA_043805205.1 Microcaldota archaeon | reverse complement strand
AAATGGCTTTTTTGGAGTTTAACAAGATTTACGCCGTTTGGCTGAGGGAAGTCAAGAGATTCATCAATTCGAAACCCAGGATTCTAGGCAGTTTGGGCCAGCCGTTGTTCTTTCTGGTTGCGTTGGGGTTCGGAATCGGTTCGATAGTCGAGGGTTTGAATTACTTTGCTTTCATAGTTCCCGGCATTATAGGAATGACTTTGCTTTTCACTTCCATGTTCGCCGGCGTTTCGATAATTTGGGACCGCGAGTTCGGGTTTTTGAAGGAAATGCTTATAGCGCCGATGAGCAGGACGTCGATAGTGCTCGGCAGGGTTTTGGGAGGGGCGACTTCCGCGGTATTGCAGGGTTTGATCATTCTCGCGATAGGCGTGGGTTTGGGGCACATTGCATTCAGTATTCCCTCCTTTTTTGCGGCTTTGGCATTCATGATTCTCATCGCGTGCGGTTTCGTTGGGGTAGGAATAATCATCGCCTCTCTTTTGAACGACGTTGAAGCGTTTCAGTTGATAATGACCTTCATTATTTTTCCAATTTTCTTCCTTTCAAACGCCTTGTTTCCAGCCGACAAGCTTCCATCGTGGCTCGCGTCGGTGACTTACTTCAACCCTTTGAGTTGGGGGGTAGGGGCGATGAGAGACGTTTTGCTTTCGCAAAACTACGCGAACTTGGCGTTGCCGTTGGTTTTGCTGTTGGCGTTTGACGTTTTCGCAATAATAATAGCGGGTTATTTCTTCAACAAAACGTCAATCTGATTTTTTTGAGGGAAAAAGAGCTACTCGAGTTCTTTCATGAGTTCGGCAACGCTGATTTTGGAAATGCTTTGTTTTACCAGGGGGGTTTTGGATATTTGCGGCAAGTCGTCAGCGTAAGTAGAGCGTTCTTCCTTGTACAAAACGCCTATGGGAATCCTGTCGCCCCACTCTTCCGCCTTTTCGAACGCCTTTTTCTTGTCCGTAGGATCATACTTGCTTCCCAGCTTGTACACTCTCTTCAAGTAGTATTGGTAAGTGTTGATTTTGTTGAAAGTAACGCAAGGCTGGAGGATGTCCACCAAGGCAAAGCCGCGGTGTTTTATCGCTTCGGCAATCAAACCGCTCAAGTGAATCAAATCTCCCGCAAACCCCCTGGCGACGAACGTGCAGCCGCCGGCAATGGCGAGAACCATGGGGTTGACTGGAGTTTCAATCACTCCGTTCGGGGTGGATTTTGTGGCCGTTCCCTTTTCTGCAGTTGGGGAAGCTTGGCCTGTTGTAAGACTGTATAATCCGTTGTCGTAAACCAAGTAAGTCATGTCTATGTTGCGGCGCATGGCGTGAATCAAATGCCCCATTCCTATTCCGTAACCGTCGCCGTCCCCGCTTACGGCTATTACCGTCAAATCGTGGTTGGCTAGCTTCGCTCCACTAGCGACTGGCACGGGCCTGCCGTGGAGGGTGTGAAAACCATAAACGTTAATCCACTCGGGAGTGTCGGCGCCGCAGCCGATTCCGCTGAATACGGCGACTTTCTCCGGCGGGAGGTTCAAGTCGGAAATAGTTTTCTTCAAAGCGTTGAGGATTCCGAAGTCCCCGCAACCGGCGCACCAGGTTATCGGCGCTTTAGTTCCCAATTCGGCTGTTGAAACCATGTGTTTTTCTCACGCTCTTTTTCTTTTCTTCTCTTTTTTCGTTTCGTTCAGCTCTCCGAGCTTGTCGAGAATGAAGTCCGGAGTGAACGGCCTGGCGTCGAAACGCAAAATCCTGTTCTTGATCATGATTCCGGTTTGCTCGGCAATCAAGTCGCCTAATTGTGCCGTTCGGTTGTTTTCCACGAGAACGGGGTTTTTGGCTTTGGAGAGAATTTCCTTGACTGTTTTGGAGGGGAAGGGCCAGAGGAACTTCAACTGCAGGAAATTCGCCTTGACGCTCCTTTTCTTCAATACGTCCATGCAGTCTAGAACAGAGCCTTTCGGGGAGCCCCACGATACGAAAGTCACGTCAGCATTTTTTTCCCCCGTTAATTCCGGTTGGGGGAAGTAGCTTGCGAGAGAATGCACTTTTCGCATTCTCTTTTCGTGCATCGCAATCCGGTTTTCCTGCGTTTCGTCGAAATGCCCCTCTTCGTTGTGCTCGTAACTCTGCGCGCGGAAAATCCCGCCTTTAGTGCCGGGAAGGGTGCGGGGGGAAACGCCGCTTTCCGTCAAAGCATAGCGTTTGAACTCCCCTTCGTGCGGCGGGATTTCGCCTTCCTTCAGCACCAGCCCGCGTTCTATCCTGATTTTGCTTTCGTCGAACTTCTCGACGCTTTCGAAACTCTCGGCGAGAAACTTGTCCGTAAGGAGAATTACCGGCGTTTGGAACATTTCTGCAATGTTGAACGCTTCTCCGGCCAGTTCGAAGCACTCGTGCACGTCGCCTGGAGCAATTACTGCTTTGGGAAACTCCCCTTGAGAAGCGTTTATGGCGAACTTCAAATCCCCCTGTTCTGTTCGCGTTGGCAGTCCGGTGCTCGGCCCTCCCC
>JAZDIF010000092.1:0-3384 GCA_043805205.1 Microcaldota archaeon | reverse complement strand
TTGCTTTGCTGGAAGCGATGGCTTGCGGAAAGCCGGTCGTAGGCGCTAATTCGACTGCTATTCCCGAGAGCGTGAGGGACGGAAAAAACGGGTTTTTATTCACTCCCGGAAGCGAGGGCGATTGCGCGGAAAAGATAACTCGCGTTTTGACCATGGGAGCGAGAGAGCGCAAGAGGATGGGGGGAAACGCCAGGAAAACCGCTTGCGAGTTTTCCATTCCCAAGAGCACTGCCAAGCTGGAGAAAGTTTACGAAAAAATGCTTTAACGCGTTTCAGCCTTTCGAGCACTCTATTTGCTTTAGAATTGAATCCCTGGAAATCAGACCCGCATTGGTTTTCTCGTTCAGCACTATCGACGGGGTTGCCGAAATGGAATAGCGCGTTTTAATCGCATTCACGACGCTTATGTCCAAGTCGGTGGGAAAAGCGAAAACGCGCACGTTCTTGCACTCGTCGCGAATCGAGTTGAGCACTTGCGCCTGCGCCTTGCATTCCACGCAGTCCACCTTGTCGGGGTAGAAATACAAAATCGGCGTGATTCCGGAAGTTCCGCACGCTTCCTTCAACTGCTGTACGTAAAGCCACAATTCCGCGTTCGCGAGGATGAAGCCCGTTTTTATCTTGCGGGTGTCGGTGAAGGAAGTCGCCTCTTCCGTCTGTTGCAATTGCGAGGACAGGTCGTAAAGCTTGTTGACCTGCGCCCTCGCCGTTTCCTCCAGCGCAGGGCAGATTTCCTCCGAGCGGTTGTAAGTCTGCATGTAAAGCAGCAGGATTCGCGAGGATTGCATTTCCTCCTCCAAGTCGGAAAACCTCGCCTGAAGCTCCTGGGTGCGGGTGTCGTCCAGGTACTTGACGAAAAAATAATTTCCCGTGAACAGCAGGATCGTAATCAACAGCGCCTTGGCGTAAATGCTAACCATATTCTCAACTCCCCGTTTCCTTGTTCTCCCACTTTCTCTCTGTGCCGATTATTTCATGAACGGCGCTCGTGAAGTAAACCATTGAAATGAAGGTGGAGTATAACGTCATGAAAACCGCCAGCGCGGGCAGCTGGTCGAGCGTTATCTTCCGTTTCGCTATTCCGAAGCTCAGCCACACGATGTAAGCCCACACGAGAATCGTGAAGAGGAAGAAAAACGCCGACGAGTTGATTACGGCGCTCGAGTAGATTCCCGCGTTGTACAAGAGGGAAGTGTCCACCCTCGCCACTCCAATCGCGCCCAGCAAATCGTTCAGGAAATTCCCGCCGTGCAAAAACAATATTCTCGACACGACCACCACTCCCAGCAGTTCTATTACGAATGAAATGGGGTAGACGAACTTTCCGAAGTCGCCGTAGCGCGAGTTGAAAAGCATGTGCTTGTACTTCACGCCGTTGAAAATCTTTCCCCTCAGCCACCGCAGCCTTTGCTTGTACAACTTCCCCCAGGAGTCCGGAACTTCCGTATGCACCACCGCGTCGGTGGTAAGCTTGATTTTGAACCCGTTGTCCTGCAACCGCAGTGCGATTTCCATATCCTCGGTAATGTTTTTCTCGTCGAAACCGCCGATCTTCACCAGCGCTTTCCTGGAGTAAATGGACATGGGGCCGGGCGTTACGAGCAAGCCGTCGAACTCGGACAACGCCGTGTGCCAGAATCCGAACGCAGTGTAGTATTCTATCTCCTGTATTTTCTGCACGAAGTTTTTCGCCTTGGAAACGCAAACCAGAGCGGTCACCGCGCCTACCTTCTCTTCGTTGAACAACCGCACCATTTTCTCCAGCGCATCTTTCGCGGGGTAAGTGTCCGAGTCTATGCACGCGACAACTTCGCCCTTCGCTTTCTTGAGCGCGAGGTTCAACGACCTTGCCTTCCCCTGGTTTTCAGGGAAGGAAAGGATTTCGAGCGACGGGTGTTTTTTCTTTATTTTCCGCAGTCTTTCGAGAGTCGAGTCGGTGCTAGCGTCGTTAACGGCAATAACCTGCAGTTTTTTCGGGTACGAGAGTGAGAAAACGCTTTCCAAGCACTTTTCAACCGTTTTTTCGCTATTGTAGCAAGGTACTATGATCGTCACGAAAGGCTTTTTCCTTGAAATTGATTGTTCCTGTTTTTCCCAGTATTTCAAGAGATAGACTATCGCAACGTAAATGAAAACGAAGTTCGCAGCTAGGAAAATCGCTAGGTAGGGCACCGCCGCGAAAAGTGCGTAGAAGAACGCCGCGAGCAAGCCTATTACTACCAGCGCTGAAGTCCAAAAGCTGTTCCTTATCCCGTCAAGCATGCGCAATCAACAAGCTTTAGGGGGCGGAGGGGTTTTAAATTTCCCGTATTATCGCGTAGCGCTTGGTTTTTATTCCCAGGATGAAGTTCAAAGTCGTTTTCCCCCAGTCCCACAGCAATCCGAGCAGCCCGAATTTCTTGAGCCTCCTGTTTGAGGTGTAGGTAACGACGCTCTTGTCGTAAATTACCTTCCCCACTTTCGCCATCCTCTGGCACAACTCCTGGTCTTCGCTCGCTTCCCTCTCTTCGTCAAAACCGCCCACGTAATTGAAAGGCTTTTTCTTGTAAGCGACCGCATTCCCGGCTATAGCCGGCCTTCCGACCAGCGCAGAAACGTGAACTATGAGGTTGAAGATTTCGAAAACCCATTTTTGCAGGAAAGTAGCGTGCTTCGGCATTACCTTCCCCCCGAACCCCACTACGAAAGGCTTTTCGAACTCCCTCGCCGTGTGTTCGAAGAAAGACTTGGGGGGAACGTTATCGGCATCGCAGAAAACCAGCCACTCCCTCCTTGAATGCCCTGCTCCCGCGTTTCTCCCCGCGCCTATGGAAGGGCGTTTTTTCTTTCTCGTGTTTTCCAGGCAAAGCTTGTCCGCGTACTTCTTGGCGATTTCCTGCGTCTTGTCCGAACTCCCGCCGTCCGCGACAATCAATTGCGCGTGGGGGAGAATTTTGCGCAGTTCCCGCAGGGTGCTTCTGATGTTCTTCTCCTCGTTGAGCGTGGGAAGGATTACGGACATTTTCCTGCTCTTCTCTGCCAGCATTTTCGCACCACAACCGTTTTGAAACCAAAACAAGACGCGGGAAGAAAAGCCTTTTGATTGGGACTCGAACGAAAGCCTTTAAAGGAAATCGCATTCAAAGTTAATTTGAATACTTAAGAAAAGAGGCGTTTTACTAGTGGCGTGGAGGATGGCCCTCGTCGGCCTTGCGGTTCTCGTGATGCTCGCTTCACTTTCCGCAGTTTATTTCGCAACTTCCAGCGTACAGCCGGTGGAAACCGCTTCTTTCGAGTCGCAAGCGAAAGGCAATCCCGTGCAGCAAGCGAGTTTCGTCAGCACGACCGGACTGGTCACCATGACGGTTGTTACCACTGGAGAATAACAATTAAAAAGAAGATGCA
>JAZDIF010000091.1:0-5294 GCA_043805205.1 Microcaldota archaeon | reverse complement strand
ATGCGTCCATCGGAAGGGAGCGACTCGCGCGTTTTGGAAGGGGCATAAGGACGTTCCGTTGGATTACCGGAACGTGGGACAACCGGCTTTAATTCCAGGTAGCATGAACACCGCGTCGTACCTGCTTTGCGGTTTGCCTGGTTCTGCGGAAACTTGGGGGACGATCTGCCACGGGGCCGGAAGGGTAATGAGCCGGCATGCCGCGATCAGGGCGTTTCAAGGAACGGTGGAGAAAGAATTGCAGGATACGGGAGTTATTTACAAAGCCCAAGACAGGCACTTGCTTGCGGAAGAGGCGGGCGGGGCGTACAAGAACGTTGATTTGGTCGTGCAGAGCGTTGAAGATGCCGGTCTCGCAAAAATCGTGGCGAAAATGATTCCGCTGGGCGTCGTGAAGGGATGAAATGGAGAATTGCGTTTTCTGCAAAATAATTTCGGGAGAGTTCGGTTCCGCAAAAGTCTGGGAGGATGGAGAGTTTCTCGCCATTCTCGACATCCAGCCGAACGTGAAAGGCATGACCATCGTCATGCCGAAAAAGCATTTCGATTCTTACGCTTTTGAAATGCCAGACGAAGTTTTCCAACGCTTTATGCTGGCTGGAAAGAAAGTTGCGAAGTTGTTGGACGAAAAACTGGGAGTAAAGAGAACTGCTTTAGTCATGGAGGGAATGGGAGTGAACCACGCCCACTTGAAGCTCTATCCCTTGCACGGTTTGAAACTCGAGTTCCGCTCGATGGACGCGCCGGAGAGGGTTTTCCACAAAGAGTACCCGGGCTACCTCACTACGCTATTGGGGCCGAAGGTTGACTTGACGGAATTGAAGAAGCTCGCAGAGAAAATCCGGTCACCGTAGGGCTTGCACGTCGGTATGCAAGCGCTCGAGTTCTTGCAAAACCGAGCTTTGACTTTTTCTCCACGACTTGTTTCTGACTGAAAAGTTTTTCAGCAAACCTATTATTTTTGCCTTTTGCTCTACGTTGCCCGTCTCAACAGCATTCGCAAGCCTTTCCGAAATGTTGTAAAGCCTGATGAAATGCGTTTCTTCTCCTAGGGGAATGCGCGTTACACTTCTGAAAGCCCTCAAAACCGCTTTTTTGTCTTCAACGCCAAGCCGCGGGATGACGTATTCAATGTGCTCGTTAAAATTCCGCACCATCTTGTTTGAAAAAAAGTCTGTGACAGTAGATGGATAAGTAAAAACCCAAGCGTAAGCGCTCACCAATCCACTGCGCGGGTATAATGGCTTGTGGGAACCCAACTGCAAGGACGGAACCCCGCCGTTTTTCCTCACTTTAATCAAATGCGATTTTCCCACTCCCAAAAGACCAGCCGCTTGAGGGAGGTTGTAATGCGTTTCAAGGCTGTCCAAATACTCGATGGCTTTTTGCAAGGAACCTCTCGAAATGAACTTTCCCCCGCGAGAGTCTTCCAGCAACCCCGCCTCCTCTACGAACTTCAAGAAGTGCGGGTATTTTTTCACGCTTTGCCTGAGCGGCTTGCGAGGCAACAGCCTCCAAGCGTCTGCAAGAGGCAAAAGTTTGTTTGACTCTGCTGTTTTCCTCGCTTGCGCTTTCTCAAAAAGGTCCAAAAGCAAGTCTCCCTTGATCAACGGCCGTCTCAACAAAGCATTTTCCGAAAGCGGCCCGCGTTTTTTCTTTGCCGGAAGCTTCTTGTATTTTATCGGGATTCCCTTTTGCTCCAACCGCAAGAGAGTCTGGTATAACGTTGGGTAAGTCAATCCCGTAATCCTTTTCGCCATGCCCAATTCATAGTGCTTTTCAGGGTCGATTTTCACAGGCTTTGTTTTGCGTTGAGGCGCAGGTTTCCGCATGAAAAACAATTGCGAAGGCAAATTAAAAAAAGAGCGGTTTAGTTCGGAGGAGGGCAGTATACGCCGGCGAAAGCGTCGTTCACGATTACCCTTCCGGTTCCGCCGTTCGCTTCGTTCGCGTTTTCGTTCTGCATGTGCAACACTATAAGCCTCGTTCGGTCCACTCCTGGAAGCGCGTTGAGGGGAATGTAGAAAGAGCCAGTAAGTTCAACGCTTTGCGCAGGGCGCAATTCCGGAACGTAAAATGTCTGCCCGATTCCGTTGGAAAGGACGTTTTGCATCGCATCTTCGTTCCAAGACTGTCCTTGAACTAGCCCTCCCTGCAAGTATTCCTGTACTCCGATTACCCGCAGGTTTTTGAACGTTCTTTTCGCCGCGTTGGTCAAAGTGATCTTGTAGTGCATCGTCGTTCCGATGTAATACCCCGCAAGGTGGTAGTAACCGTCATCCGGATAGTCGACGAACAAGCTGGGAGCCAGGTATTCAATCGAGTAAGCCAAATCGTTCTGTTCGCCGGAGTGCATTCCGTAGTTGGGAGTGTAAGCAAAAGCAAGACTAACTGCTAGAATAAGTCCGATTAATGCGATTCTCTTCATGGCGGGTTGACACCTCTATATACTGTCGATTACTGGAATGGGGTTTAAAAAAATGGCGATTCCCCTAATGCTTTAATTCTTTTCTCTTCCAACATACAATTTCAACTATTTTGCTTTGCGGGGTGTTTTGCTCTATGGCAGGTCACGAGAGGATTCAACTTGACGTTGAAGATTTGGTTGACGGTTTCAAGAAAGGAAACAAGAGATTTATCGAAAGCGCGGAAAAGAAAGCGCCCGGAGTCTTCAAAACACGTTCGAAAGGGCAGATGCCCCACACTGCCGTCGTTGAATGCGCCGACTCTTGGGTGGCGCTTGGGTTGATAACCAAAACCCCTTTCGGAAGGATTTTCACGATTACCAAAAACGCGGCTAACATAGTGGATGCGGAAGACAAGGACACCGCGGCTAACGCTACTTACGCTTTGAACCACACGCCTGCGGTAAACCTGATAGTAGTAAACGGGCATTACGACTGCGGTGGAATCAAAGGTTTGGACCAGATGAGCTCCGGAAAGTTGGAGAGGGAGGTTGAAGAGCATTTGGAGCGCGCTCTCCCGGCATTGCATTTCGTCGAAAGCATGATTGAAAAAAAGAAACTGCCGCTTGAAGAGAGGCACAATGCGATTGTGGAAGCTAACGTTTTGTTTGGGATTGCGAGCTTGCACGGCATTCAAGCCGTGAGGGAAGCTGCCGGGAGGACTATACAGATTAAAGGAACTATTTACGATCCGTTCTCGGGAGAATTGCACTGGGGCTATCCTACGCTAGAAAAGCATGGTTTGGTGCAAACCGCGCAGAAACACTTTCAAAAGCTGGTTGCAAAACGCTTCGAGCGGTAAACGCCTTTTTCACCGGACTTCTTCAACAACCTTTTTTCGCTCGTGCGGCTTCGGCTTTTCGGCAGGATAGCCTACGGGGATTACCACCACAGGCTTCAAGCGCGGCGGGATTGACAGTATTTCCCTCGCTTTCCTCTCGTCGAAAGCGCCGGTCCAAACCGCGCCCAACCCCAAAGCGTGCGCTTGCAAAAGCAAGTTCTCGACGCTAGCGCTCACGTCCATTATTACGTACGACGCTTCCCCCTTTCCCGGGTATTTCATGCGAATGGAATCCAAGTCCGCGCAAGCCACTACCAACAGGGGCATTACGGGCGGGAATTGCCTGCCGGTTACAGCGCAGATTTCCGCGATTTTCTTTTTGTTGAAAACGAAGTAGAAAAACCGGGATTGGAGCCCTCCTGCGCTGGGCGCCCACTCTACTGCTTTCTTCAAAAGCCCGACTGCCTTTTCCGGAATGGGCTTGTTTTTCCAAGCGCGAACGCTTCTCCTTTCCAAACTCGCCTGGGCAACGTCCACGAATTGAACTACTCCTGTTTTGCTTAAAAACCAGTCTTCAAGCAAAAGTTTAAAGCAATTCCACCCTAGTCTTAACGGTGGGTTTGGTTGGTTTCGGAAGCTGAACTGGAAGCTCTTTCTTCAAAAGCCGGTTTTTCTTACGACTGGTGCAAGCCTTACGACGAGAATTACGATTTCGGCCCGTACTGCGGCTTGAACGAAAGCGACTTGGCTAGAGTGGACGCGTTCAGGACGGAGCTTGACTCCAAGATTCCCAAGAAAAGGTTTCTAGGGTTTACCGTAAATGCTCCAATCGGAATTGCGGCCGGACCTCTGCTGAACCACAAGTTCGTCAATCATTATGCGCGTTTGGGCTTCGACATGCCTGTGCAGAAAACCGTGCGGAGCGTGGAGACGAAAGTCCACCCTTTTCCCAACGTTCTTTTGGTTAATTTGAACAAGCAGCTTTCTGACAAGGACATTGGATCGAGGGTTACTGGAAAGCTCGAGCAGAAGCAAGAGCACTTGAGCATCACGAATTCCTTCGGAATGCCGTCGAAAAGCGTGGAAGAATGGATTTCCGACTTCAAGAAAGTTTACCCTCGCGAAGGGCAGTTGAAAATGATCAGCGTAGTGGGAACGCCTTCCAAGCCTTTGCCCGAGGATTTTGCGCAATTGGCGCAGCTTTGCTTTGAAGCGGGAGCGCAAGCTGTCGAGTTGAACTTCTCCTGCCCGAACGTAGTCGGCGCGGAGGGAATGGTTTACTGCTATCCGACTCCTGCAAAGGAAATCTGCAAGACGGTGCGGGAGCAAGTGGGAAGCGAAAAGAAAATCTTGGCTAAATTAGGTTATTACGCGGGCAGGGAGAACATGCACGAGGTTTTGGAGGGAATTACAGAGTTCGTGGACGGGGTTTGCGCAATTAATACCATTCCTCTGGAAATCGTTGACGAGAACGGCAGCCAGGCGATGCCGGGAGCCGGAAGGCTGAGGAGCGGAGTGTGCGGTTTTGCCATCAAAAACCTCGCTTTGAAAACTGTGGGGGGTTTGGTTGAAGAGAGGGAGTCTCTTGGAAGGGATTTCGCAATCGTGGGCGTGGGGGGAATTACCGAAGCTAAAGACGCGCTGGAGTTTCTTGACGCCGGGGCGGATGCAGTGCAAATAGCTACGGGCGCCATGTGGGACCAAATGCTTGCTTTGAAAATAAAACTATTGCTTTCGGAGAGAAGTTGATTTTTTATGCAAAAGCTTTTCGTTTTAGCGGTTATAGCGTCGTTTTTACTTGCGGGCTGCGTTTCTCAAGCGCAGCCAGCACAGTCCGGAGGGAGTGGCTTGAAAGTTGAAAGAGGGGACTTGGTGGCGGTGGACTATTTGGGAACGCTGGACGACGGGACTGTTTTTGATACTTCAATAAAAGTAGAGGCTGAAAAGGCGGGACTGCCTTTGCGAACTTCTTACGAGCCGTTGGAGTTTACCGTCGGCGCTGGGCAGATGATCAAGGGTTTTGACGATGCGGGAGTGGGACTGGCAGG
>JAZDIF010000090.1:0-3736 GCA_043805205.1 Microcaldota archaeon | reverse complement strand
AGAGGTTGAAATCAATGTTTTTTTAAGCTCTGCTTTCTTTAGAAAGTTTGAAGGTGATTGGAAGCGCCAGTACTGCTGAACAATTAAATCTTGAAAGGGGTTTGGACGGTCTCGGGCTACATGACGGTGTAGAATAAAAATTTATAAGCTATGCGCTTCAAAAGCAATATGAAATGATGGTGATCTAATGAAAGGAAAAGTAAAGATGTTCAACACCGAGCGTGGTTTTGGATTTATCACGGGCGACGACGGCAAGGACGTGTACGTGCACACCTCGGCGATTGAAGGCGGTGTCGCGCTCGCGGTCGGCGACGCGGTAGAGTACGATGTCGAATCAGGCGAACGCGGGTTGCGTGCAAAGAACGTAAAAAAAGTCTAAACACTTTTTTGAAACCGGAGAATGCCGGTTCCGACATTCACACACCTAGCCTTGCGCCCCCTTCTTGTTGAAAACGATAGTGCAGGGGGAGGGATTTGAACCCACGAACCCCTAAGGGAATGGCTCCTAAAGCCATCGCATTTGACCAGGCTTTGCTACCCCTGCGTTAAAAATAATCTTGCTAGAAGTAGAATTTAATTGGGGGAGAAAACGTTTTACCCGTACATCGGATTTTTCTCCATTTGCTTGTAATCCTGGTGCAAAGCCTGCATTTTCTCCATCGCGTCTTTCAAACTCCGTTCCACCTGCTCCCCCTCTTTCACCAAGGGCCGGGTGTCGATGGAAAAACCCGCTATTTTCCCAAGGAAATCAACCAAGCGCGCGCTTCCGACCGGGTCGAGCGGCTTGTTCGTCTCAACCATCAAGTTAGCAGCGGGAAACTTTTGCGCGGCGCACTCTGCTATAAGCACTCCCGAAACTCCCTGCGTAGCGCCTTCCTTGATCAAATCCACTCCGTTCTTCTTGAGAATTTCGCCCATTTGCGCGTTGGAAGCAATGCCGTGAATTGCTCGAGAAGGCGTTTCAACGCCTATTCCCGCCAAGCTGTAAATCGCCTTTGCCTTCTTGGCTTTCGCAAACCCAATCAACTCCTGAGCCAAAGGCAGGACTATTTCCGCGGGAATGACGAACTCCGAGAACAAAACGAGCATGTTGTGGTCTTCGCAAGCGTAAATGCGAGCAGGAGAAACGGGCCGGTAATCGTGAATCGCCGCGATGGGAGGAAAGTGCGAGGAGGAGATAGACCCGACTAGTTTCATGCACGGCCTACCTGCGAGGAAAGACGCGCCTATAGGCCCTATCATTCCTATTCCCGGAAACCCTTCGATTACAATCGGGTTTTTCAAAGAAATTTTCTCTATTTCCTTAATCTCGACAATCACGCGCATCACCGTTTTTCTACTCGCAATCGGATTACTGCAGGAAGTTATAAGATTATTGCCCCGCGCACGAGGTTGAATAAAATCAGTGCCAAGGGCGCCATTACGGCAAAATACAACACTGCCTTTCTCGGCTTTTCCTCAACCCTTGCTATGAACAAGCTCGCCACGAGAGCGAATATTGCCAAATAAAGTTGGTTAGCCCACAAGATCGTGTTTTGCAAAGCGGGGTTTGCCGTGAATCCGAGCAAGTCTTCCGAAAACCCTTCCTGGAGAGAAGCGGAAATATTGAACAGCAAAGCCAAGACTATCGGAACGAGAACGCTACCGCCTATCAGCAAAGTGTACTTCTGCATGGAAAGCGAAGCGGCGGTTTCGCGAACTATTTCCTGCAGGGAGTAAACGTCTTCCGCAATGTCCTTGAACATTTCCCCGCTCGTTTTCGCTCCAGAACGGTAGGATTTGAGCATCAAATCGCACGTTCTTCTTAACAAAAGGGAGGAGTTTCGTTTTTTCATTTCCTCCAGCGCTTCGCGAACCGAATAGCCGGTTTTGATTTGCTTTAACGCCAACGCAAATTCCCCGCTCAACGCTCCGAAATCCCCTTTCGCTATGGAATCGAAGGTTTTTTCCGTGGGGGTGGAGGAGGGAAACGAAGCTATTTGGAACAAAGCCGGGGGGAGGAAAGCGTCGATTTCGCTTTGCTTTTTCTCAATCAAGTATTCCTTGTAGAAGAAGAGTAAAATCGGCGGGAGCGTGAGGGTGGTGAAGAAGAACAGCGCTTGGAAGAAGACATCGAGCTTGAGGAAAATCAGTTCCAAAACCGCAAGGGTGAAGGAAAACGCCACGGAGGCTGCAAAATCCTTGTTTTTGAAGAGCTTCAACAAATCACAACACCCTTGGTTTCGATTCGCTCAAGTAGTACAACAACGCGAAATCCAGGAGGGGAAAGAAGAAGGCGAACGCGAGGAGAATGTCCCACTGGGAGAAAGTCAACGCCAAAAATGATGAACCGATAATCACGTAAGCCGAGAACAAAGCCGGAACTATCGTGCTTATTGCTATGAAAAGCAGCCCGAAGAAAGCTTGTTTCGCCGCGAACTCCCTGCTTTTCAAACGCTGTTGCCCGATCAGCTCGTCCGCCAGTTTTCTCATTCCTTCCGGGTTGAAACCGTGCTCGTAGGAAAAAGCCAGTTGCATGGCGCTTCTCTTTACCGCCATGCTGTCCACCCTCTCGGCGAAATGCCTGAGTGCTTCCTGAACTGAAGAGCCTACTTTCACGTCCGCCAGGACTTTCTTGAACTCCAAACCCAAAACCCCGTAGCCGGAGGAAGAGTTTTCCAGGATTTTTTCGAACGGGGTGTTGAACTGAAGCTCGACGGCAGCGCTCCTCAACACCAAAGGCAAATCCCGTTCTATTTCTTCCGCCCTGCGTTTTTTCAGCAGAGCCGGGTAGTTCAAAAAAGAAGTCAGGAAAACGGAAAAGCAAAACAAGAGCACTGCGAAGGAAACCAAGAGGTTGGAACTGCCGAAAAGCAATAGAAAAAGCAGGAAAGCGAAAACCGAGAGGAAAAGGGAGAAAACGACGCTGAAGCCCGCGTACCTCGCCGGCTTCAAAGCCACTCCCGCCTGCAGGAGGTTTTTCTCCAGCCTGCGCGTTGTTCTCGCATCGAAGTCGAACTCGAAGTCCGGCAGGCTTTTCGCAATCCGCAGGATCAAGCTCAATTTTTCCCACCAACCCCGCCGAAAGAAAACGACTGGACTTGCGTAGTGAAGTCGCGAAAGTCCCTCACGCTCACCGACTCGAGGAACTTTTTCCTTTTCTCCACCTCGCTCCAAAACTCGCTTTCGGAAAAACCGTAGTTCAACAGAACTTTTTCCACCGCAACGCTCGAACGCAGGCTTTTCGTTTTAACCAAAGATGCGGAGGTTTTGTCGAACTCGAAGAGCGTTTTGGGCTTTGAATCCACCACTTCCGCTATTTCCGTAACCCTCCTTAATTCCCCTTGTTTCTTCGTCTTCTTGTCCAAAAACGAGATTCTCTTTTGCACTACCACCAAGTCAATTGCGTTCAAATCGTCCTCCGCGATGCCGAAAGCCTTGAGGCGCTGCAGTGCTTCGGCAGAAGAGTTGGCGTGGAAAGTGAAGTACGAGCCTTTAGCCTGTCCTGCAAGGAGCGAGTCGAACAAAGCGTGAGCTTCTTCCGAAGTGCGAACTTCTCCGACAACCACCCTGTCCGGGCGCATGCGAAGCGTGTCTTTCACCAAATCCTTCATTCCGATGCCCAGCTCTTCGTTGGAAATTATTTTGACGACGTGCTTGTGCCCGGAAAAGTCAACCATGACATAAACCCCGTAAGGGTGCGCCTGGCATTGGAAAAGCTCAAAATTCTGGAGGACCAGAAAATGCTCAATTTTTA
>JAZDIF010000089.1:0-16518 GCA_043805205.1 Microcaldota archaeon | reverse complement strand
TACATAGAAATCACGAAGGAAGGAAGGCTTGAGGAAGAGTGGGAAAAATGCATTACGCCAAAAACCAGGATGGTTTGCGTGATGCACGCTTCGAACGTTTTGGGAACGATAAACGACGTTCGGGAAATATGCGAAACCGCGAAAGGCAAGGGGTGCACGACCGTAGTCGACGGAGCCCAAGCGGCTCCGCACTTGAAAGTCGACGTAAAGAAAATCGGTTGCGATTTCTACGCTTTTTCCGGGCACAAGATGCTAGGACCGATGGGGATAGGCGTTTTGTACGCCAGGAAAGAGCTTTTGGAAAAAATGCCGCCTTTCCTTGGCGGCGGGGACATGATCAGGAGGGTGGAACGACAAAAAGCCGAGTGGAACGACATTCCCTACAAGTTCGAAGCCGGAACGCCCAACGTTGAAGGGGCTGTGGGGCTGAGCGCAGCCGTAGATTACTTGAACAAGCTGGGTTTCGAAAACATCCGCAACCATGAGGCAAAGCTTACGAAAAAAGCCCTCGAGGAACTCTCCCGCTTCGAAAACATACGCGTTCTTGGACCTTTGGACGCGAGGGAAAGGGTGGGGGCAATAGCATTCACCCACTCCAAAATGCATCCTCACGATATTGCGGCGGTAATGGACGCCCACTCTATCGCCATCCGAACCGGTCATCATTGCGCAATGCCGCTGCATCTTTCTTTTGGAATTCCGGCAAGCGCAAGGGCCAGCTTCTACGTCTACAACACGCTCGGGGAAATAGACGAGTTTGCCGAAGCGCTTCGCGATGTTGACAAACGCTCGGAAAAAGCAAGAAGGGGAAAAACCGAAGAAATGTATTCTGAACAGGTTTTGCGTTACTACGAATTTCCGCCTAACAAAGGGAGGATAAAAGCCGACTACAGTTCCAGGGCCGACAACCCGCTTTGCGGGGACGAGATAGAGGTTTTCCTGAAGGCCGACGGGAAGGGAAAAATACTGAAAGCTTCTTTTGACGGGCACGGCTGCGCCGTAAGCACGGCCGGCGTTTCAATGCTCTTGGAAAAACTCGAGGGAAAAAGTATTTCAGACGCGAAAAAAACGAGCGAAAAGGAAATCCTGAAAATGCTCGGCGGAATAACGCCCGCCAGGTTCAAGTGCGCGTTCCTGGGCTTGGAAGCAGTGAAAAAAGCGCTGGTGTGAACCCCGGTTGTTGGAAATGAAAACGGTCGCAGTGGTGGGCTTGGGTTGCGTCGGAAGCAGGACCGCGGCAAGACTGAAGGGAAAAACAAACCTCTTGCTGATCGATTTTGACAGCGTCAGGGTGGAAAACCTCGGCTGCCAGAATTACACTGCGAAAGACAACGGAAGGAAAAAAGCCGTTGCGACTTCAGAAAAAACCGGGGGAAAGGCAATCGTCAAGAGACTCACGGGAAAAAACGCGGCAGGAATACTGGAAAATGCGGGCGTAATTGCCGATTGCACCGACAACTGGACTGCAAGAAAAACGATAGACGATTACTGCGCTAAAACTGGAAAAAAATGGATTTACGCCGGGGCGTTGAGAACGCAGGCGATGGTCGCAACGATAGGCAAAGCCGGCAATTTCGCAAAGTGGGCGGGAAAAAAACCGGAGAGGGAAGTTTCGTGCCACGTTGCCGGGATTTCCGTCAAAGCGTGCAAGTGGGCTGCCGAAACGCAAGCTGCTGAAGTCAAGCGCCTGCTCGCCGGAAGAAAACCTTCGCTGGAAGGAAAAATCGCCTTTTACGACGCTGCAACCGGGGAAAAAACGCTGCTCAAAAAAGCGGGGTAGGGGAGTTGCACCCCTCTGATCCGATCTGCAGTCGGATGCATAGCTGCTCTGCCAACCCCGCGCTCTAAAAAAGTGCCGTTCCAAGTTTATTTTGGTTTTCTTTCCCTACTCCCGCTTGAGTTTGGAGTACAGGAAGTCGCCTATCTCCTCGAACTCCACCGCCCCTTCCCTCAGCTTGTCCCTCCTGAAAACGAAAACGTACACCGCCCCGAAAAGCGCGCCGAAAAGGTGCACCAAGACGTCCGTCGGAATTTCCTTCTCGCGCTGTATCCCACCCTTCGTTTGCTCTAGCACGGCGGAGACTTTAACCAGCGAGTCGTTTTGCTCAAGCGCCTCCTGAATCTTGTTTTCGGAAAGGAGAACCTGCACTTTCTCTTCCAAACCCGCCTTCTGCTCTGCAAGCCGGTCAACCTGCGCCGAGTTGTACAACCCCATCAACGGATTCACCATCAGCAGCAGGAGCGGGGTTGCGATAAGCAAAGCCAGCGCTTTCTTCGGGCTTATTGCCGTCGCGGCAGCCATTATTCCGGAAACCCCGGTGCTGGCCCCGACTAGAACCACCGCAGGGTTGAGGAAAGCGAACAACACTGAAGAAAGCAAGCCCGAAAAGAGGAATATTGCCAGAACGTGCACGAAACCCACCCCGGTTTCCAAAAGCACGCCGAACAAAACCAGCGGCACGAAATTCCCCGCAAAATGCACGAGCCCAACGTGCGTAAACAAGTGCGTGATGTAATTCCCAAGCGGGGCGCCCTGCCCGAAAGACAATTCTTGCAGCAGCCCTTCCTGCAGGTAGAACGTTCCGCCGGAAAGCAAGTAGAACGGAACGAGCATCGCAAGGGCGAGAAGCAGGGTGGCGAGAAACTTCATAGTAAAAGCTACCCGCTAAAAGTTTTAAAAAGAACTGGTCTGAAAACTAGAAAAAGGCTCTCCGTAGAGAGCAGCGAGACCAGTTCAACCCACCGTTACAGAATCCGCAACAAGAAAACGGTTGCAGACAATAAAAACATTGCGGGTTTTAAAAAGCGGGCCCGGAGGGATTTGGACCCTCGACACCTCGGTCAACCCCTTTTTCACACCGCTAAGGAACCGGTGTTGAAAAATTAAGAGCCGAGTGCTCTGCCAAACTGAGCTACGGGCCCTTCAAGGCAAAAGCCAATTAATTGTTTTTTCCGAATTTATATTGGTTTTCAAAATGAACGTGACGGTATTGAGGCTGGGGCACAGGAAGGAAAGGGACAAAAGAATTACAACCCACTGCGCGCTGGTTGCAAGGGCTTTCGGCGCGAGGAAAATAATACTCAGCGGGGAGAAGGATGAAGCGATCATGGAAAGCGTCAGCGCGGTAGTGAAAAAATGGGGCGGACCTTTCGAAGTGGTTTACGAGGAAAACTGGCGGAAAACGCTGAAAAACTACAAAGGCTACAAAGTGCACTTGACGATGTACGGGCAGAAACTGCCCGGAAAGGCGAAAAAACAAAAGAATCTGCTCGTCGTCATCGGAGCCGGCAAGGTTCCGGGCGAAGTTTACAAGATGGTTGACGCCAATGTTGCTGTTGGAAGCCAGCCCCACTCCGAAGTCGCCGCGCTGGCGGCGTTTCTGCTGAAAACACTGGGCGAAAAACCGTTGTGGAGAAAAATGGAAGGCGCCAAGGCAAAAATAATTCCGCAAAAAAATTCCAAGAGAGTAGTTACAACGTTATAAAAGGTTTTTCGTGCATAACAGGTTCATGCCTTTGAAGCCGGCCAGGGGGGAAAGCGAAGCTCTTAGGCGCATTTCTCCGTTCATAAAGAGCGTAGCTGGAATTAAAGGATGGAAGATAGTCGAAAGCATCGGCGAAGGCACGACCGACGACAAGATCGAAGTAAAAACAAAATTTAAAATGGCTGAAATACGCTCTTTGCTCAACGTTTTGCACAACCATGGCATTGTGGAATACGGCAGGGAGAAAAACCTGCAAACCGGCTGGTTCACTTACACGTGGAGGGTCAATTCCGACAGGGCGCTGAAAAATTTTGTTGCATTGAAAAAACGCGAGTACTCCGGTTTGAAGCAAAGGCTTTCCTCCGAAGAAAACACAGTGTTCTACACATGCAGGAAAGCGTGCAGAAAACACTCTTTCGACATCGCTTTAAAGAACGAGTTCAGGTGCCCCTCGTGCAGCGGCAAGCTTAACACGGCGGACAACGCCGGCGAAATCCGCGACTGCAGAACGCGCATCGCCGAAGTCCAAAACCTGCTGCTGAAAATGGGGGAACTCCCGCCGGTTTAAACTCGAACGCTATTGATTTAAAACTAGAACGACCAGAATATTTCAATCCTGGCATCATAGCGGGGTAACAAATATCGACTTTTTGTTGATACTTGCCTCAAGGGTAGCCAGGAGTGCCCGCTGGGCTCATAACCCGGAAAGACTTCTTCCGCAAGGAAGACTTCTTGGGTAAAGATCGGAGGTCCAAAAGGGTCAGTTCGCCTCGGGAATCCTCCCCCCGCTACTTTTTTAACCACTGGCAAGGACGTCTGCTCAAGATTATAAACCGAGTTGCAGAGCACGTTTCATGGATGAAGAATACGCGGAGTTTATTGGTATTTATGTAGGAGACGGCTCGGTAGATGCGAGGAAAAGAAAACATTCCTACGAATTTAAAATTGTCGGGAATCCGAAGGATGAAATCGAGTATTATTCCTTCGTTTCACTTTTGGCATCCAAGATTACTGGCAGAAGCATAACCCCTAAGGCGCTAGACTGCGGTCGCAGCATAGGAATACGGTTCTGTTCAAAGATATTGTTCGAAAGCCTAAACGAAATATCGGGAACTCAAACGCCGCAGTCACTGAAAAGACAGATTCCTAAAGAAATTTTACGGAACAAAAGGCTAGCCATGGCGTTCTTACGCGGGCTGTTCGACACGGACGGTGGTTTCACTATCAAACGGAAGCACAAGAAAGAGGCATACTACCCGGTGGTTAATTTTTCTCAAGCTAATGGTAGAATCGTAATACAGGTTGCAAGATTATTGAAAGAATTGGGAATTAACGCCAGTACTTGCTTAAATCGGGGCTACGTTGATACGCGCACAGGTAAAACGTACACCCGCAGCCGCATAGATATTTACGGTGTGCACAATACAGCCGCATGGTTTAAGACAATCGGATCGCACAACCCCAAGATATTGTCGAAATACGCCGAGTTTTCTTCTAAAGTATAACCTGCGTAGCGCCTTCGGTAAGAGGTTCGGTTAAGAAAATTGAATTGGACTGTTTACTTCTGCAGCGGCCTGCGGTAGCGGTAGGAGTACGGCAATGGTTTTTGCGGTTCCGCCGGCGCTTCCTCTTCCGTGCTCTCGTGCTCTGCATTCGGCGAGATTATTACAATGCGGTCTACAGCCTTGACGCTCTTGTACATTATCGTCTTTTCACGGAAAACGCGCTTCGCTTCGTCCTTGCTCGTCGCGCGAATCGGCTCGAGGGTCAGCCTTACGACTTCTCCCTTCTGCAAGTCGATGATGACGTCGTAAACGCGCCCTATCATCTGCGCATTGTCGCTGTAAACGTCCATTCCCATCAATTGAGAAACCCTCATGGTCATAAAATCACTCTCCAAAACCGGATTGAACACAACAATAAACGAGTAGAATTATTACAAGACGAGCTGTTTAAAAATCTTCGTTTGCTTTACCGGTGCTCACACAACCCGCACTTCCAGCGACCTTTTCACTTCGTTCAGGATGTGCGCGTAATCCCGGTAGTGCGAGATGGCGAAAATCTTCAGTGGGTACAAGCCCGGCGGGGTTTTCTGCGTGCTCCACACTTCGATTCTCACGTGCCGCTCTTCGCCGGGCTTCAACAACCCCAGGCGGGATTCATGCTGCTGCTGCAAGCCTAGCTGTTCGAAACCCAAATCCTTGGGCAATACGGCGACAACCGACGTCAAAAACTCCTCGTCCGCGGTGTTCGTAACCCAAACATCAAGGATGGCGTGGTCCTTCTTGTGCGCAGTCAAGCGCATCGGATGCAAGGAATACTTCAAGTTGAAAATGTACGGGCCCGAAACCGGCTTCTTGCCGAATGCCCCCTCGAAAAAATCCAAAAAACCCATCGAATCACTTTTTTGCGTTAGTACGGCGGAGTGTTATTACGGGCGTTCAATTTTTTAAACTACTGCTCGTTCCACCTGCCCCACCACGAAGCGTAAGAACCCAAAACGGAGGAAAAACCCTGCGAAAGGCGCATGGGCTTGTTTTTTCCTTCCCGCTCGACCAAACCGGCCCGCTCCAACGCCAAAACAACCATGAAAAGAGTGCTTTTCTTCAAACCCATGCTCTCTTGAATTTGCTTGAACGAAGCCGGTTTTTGCTTTAATTCCGCCAAAACCTGCGCGGCAACCCTTTTTTTCGCGGTGGAGAAGGAAAAACAGTTGGAAATGAAGTCGAAAAGCGTAAACTGCCCCGAGTTTATCCTGGCCGAATCTTCTTTGGAAACGCGGAAGTAAGCGAAAGACTGCCCTTTTTGCTTCAAGTAGTGCTGCCGCGAAGAATCCGACCTCATTCAGACCGCCGTTGGACGAAAACCGTTACTCCTGCAAAATTAATATACCACGGACCCCTCACTTCCAATAATCGGGTTTGGGAAACGGGCAGCAAAAACGTGATGTGGATGATTTTAAGCAAAAAGGAGATTTTGGAAGAAATACAGAAAGGAGAATTGAAGATAATTCCATTCAGCGACAAACACGTTGGAGAATGCTCTGTTGATTTAACGCTGGGAAATGAATTTTTGGTTTTGAAAAGGCAAAAACGACCGATAGAAGCCGGTGAAGGGGCGTTTTTGAACGAGGGGAGTTCGGAAAAAAAGGTTCTAAAAAACAGCGAGGGGTTTGTCCTGAAACCAAAGCAAATGGTGTTGGGAATAACGAAAGAAAGGCTTAAAATGCCTTTGAATTTGTGCGGTTGGATTCAAGGAAGAAGTAGGTTTGCGAGAATAGGATTGTTGGTTCACGTTTCGTCCAGTTTAATACAGCCCGGAGTGGACAACAAACAAGTGTTAGAAATAGTAAACCTTTCCCCAACCAACATAATCTTGACGCCGGGTTTGAGAATCTGCCAGGTTGTTTTCGAACAATTATCCTCGCCGCAAAAACACTCGGGCGTTTTCGCAAAACAAACAAGCGTCTTTTAACGCTCGTTTTCGCGGGGGGAATATTGGAATAAAGGGGTGGGGGTTTCTTGAAAATACGCGCTTTCGCCGCAAGGGAGGTTTTAGACTCGCGGGGCAACCCGACGCTTGAAATTGAAGTAAACGGCTGCAGGGCCACGGTTCCCTCCGGCGCTTCGACTGGAATCCACGAAGCATTGGAATTGCGGGACGGGGGAGGGCGTTATCACGGCAAAGGCGTTTTGAACGCGGCTGCGAACGCAGAAAAAGCCTTGAAGAAAGCCAAGGGCAAAAATTTCGCCTCGCAAAAAGACTTCGACGATTTCCTCCTAGAGCTGGACGGAACGCAGAACAAGTCCAAGCTAGGCGCTAATGCAACCATAGGCTGCAGCATTGCATTCTTCAAAGCCCTAGCAGCTTCAAAAAACAAGCAAGCCTACTCTTTCTTCAAAAAACCCAGGAAACTGCCGATTCCGGCTGCGAACGTCGTCAACGGAGGAGCGCACGCCGGCAACGGGCTTTCAATCCAAGAGTTCCTCATACTGCCTTTGGGCATCAAAACGACGGCAGAGCGGGTTAGGGCCTGTTCGGAGATATACCAGACGCTAAAGAAAACCATCGCCTCCAGATTCGGCAGGCAAGCGACGGCAGTCGGCGACGAGGGTGGTTTTGCTCCGCCTGCGAGAAGAACGGAAGAAGTTTTGGAGCTGGTGAGCGAGGCGATAGGCCAAAGCGGCTACGGGGAGCGCGTTTTTCCTGGTTTGGACTGCGCGGCAAGCCAGTTTTACAAACACGGGGTTTACATGCTGGACGGGCTGCGTTACTCTCCAGTCCAGCTTGCAGACCATTACGCAGGCTTGCAAAAAGCGTTCGGATTGAAGTATATTGAAGACCCGTTTTTCGAGGAAGATTTTGAAAATTTCGCCTTATTGACGAGAAAACTCGCCGGGCAAGCATTGGTGGTAGGAGACGATTTGCTCGTCACAAACCCGGAGCGAATCAAAACAGCCATAGCTAAAAAATCGTGTTCCGCTTTGCTGTTGAAAACCAACCAAATCGGTACGATTACGGAATCGCTCGAAGCCAATGCTTTGGCGCGAAAAGCCGGGTGGGCGGTTTGCGTTTCACACCGGTCGGGCGAAACGGAAGACGTTTTCCTAGCGGATTTCGCCACCGCAATAAACGCTGATTTAATCAAACTCGGCGCTCCGTGCAGGGGAGAACGGACCGCTAAATACAACGAACTCTTGCGGATAGCGGAAAAAGTGGATTAATTACGCGTGCAATAGCATTTTCATTATTTCCCTAGCCGGAATCGGTTTGGTTTTCCTGCAGTGAGTTTCGTCAAACGTTCCGCCTTTGCCCAAACCCGAAATCAGGTAGGGAACGGAATCTGCGGAATGCGCTTTCAAGTCGCAAGGCGTCGAGTGATCTGCGGTAACGGCAATCCTTACGGTTCCCAAATCGATTTTTTTCAGCAAGGGCTTGAAGTAAAACTCGTCGATCTCCTCGATGCTTTTCTTCTTTCCCTTCGCGTCGCCAACATGCGCGAAAATATCCGGGCCCTTCAAATGCACGTAAACCGCGTCGTACTTCTTCAAAACTTCAATTGTTTTTCTCGCCCGAATAGGGTAGTCTGAAGCACCGAAAGTCGGCGTGGGCAAAGGAACCGCTATCATTCCGACAAACTTCGCTATGCCGACTTCCAATGGCATGTCTGCCAACAACGCCCAACGCATTTCGTGAAATCCTGGGACCAAGTTTCGGACTTTCTCTAGCTTGGTTTCGGCGCCCCTCATCAAAATGGCGTTTGCAGGAAGCTTGCCTTCCAAGACCCTTTTCTTGTTTATCTCGCTTTCCTGCAAAACCTTGTGTGCCTTGCGGGTGAATTCGTTCACCACGCTCGCAGCTTTAGCAGCTTCTCTCGTCTTGACCAACGGCTTGCTTTCCAAAATCCTTTTTTCGAAACTGCTTTGAGCGTTTACCTTCCCGTCTTTCCCCACTGCATACGCAGGGTTGGTGTTTGAAATTTCTTTCGAAAAACCCTTTGCCTTGAACACGACAATGCCCCGGTATGCCACGGTGCTTTTGAAGACGAACGGCACTCCAAGCTTGACCTTTTCGTTCAACTCCCTTCCCAACAACTTTGACTCTTCCGTGGCCAAACTCCCGCCTACCCGCACGTCCAAGAGCTTTACTCCGCTCTCGTCGGAGGTAGCAAAATTGGCCCTTGAAGCCAGCCACCCGTTTTCGAAAGGCAGCCCGGCGCCTACAGCTTCCAACGCCCCCCTACCCGCGTGCTTTGGAAACGGGTTGAAACCCAAAACGGCGAAGACGCCAGTGTCGCTTCCGGGTGCTATATTTCCCGCTATGTTGATGCAACCCGTCTTGCTTTTCGAAGCTAGAAAATCCAAATTCGGTTTTTTCGCGGATTCCAACGGCGTTTTTCCGTTCAACGCCCTGCAAGGCAAGTCCCCGATTCCATCCAACACGACAAGCAACCGCTTCAAAGAAAAATCACTGGGTTTAATCACTTCAACAGTATTTTAAATCCACTTCACGAAATTTTAAGTATGAAACTATGCCTCAACTGCCACTTCCGCTTCGAAAGAGGCACGTACTGCCCCAGGTGCAACAGCCACAAAATCCGGGAGTTGGAATTCAAGGAAAAGGAAGCGCCCGCCCCCGGGCAGGAGAGAAAGCCTCTGGTTTTCGACAAGAGCGGGCAGCGCATTTTCGGAGACACGAAAGACGCGTGGAAAAGCTTCCATTCGAGCGTGCAAACAGCATGCCCCAACTGCGGCGGAACCGATTTCGGCATGGACCACAAGCACAAGGAAAAAACCTGCAGGAAATGCGGGGAAATCATGCCACTCCCGCGCAGGCCCGTTTGATTTCAGCCCTTTAAAACCGAGGCAAGTTTTTTAAGCGACAAACCGCCCTTTACTCAACGGTGGAAAACAATGGCAGCGGATTTGAATGAGTCCTTGTTCGGCATGTTCGAAGCGGTGCAAAACGCGGTCCTAATTAGCGTCATCAACGTTTTCGACTTTATTTTCGGTTTGCAGTGGGCGGAAGGAGATTCAGTTGTGTGGATTGCGATAGCGTTTTTCGCCTTCCTCGCGCTCTTCGCCTGAAAAACTATCGGTACGCCTGCCTCAAGTCTTTCTTGATGTCGGAAACATCCTGCTTCAAGCCCTTCCACCACGCGTCGGAAGACGTCCTCTTCAATTCCGCAAAAAGTTTTTTCGCGCTTTTAGTCCTCAGGGGTTTCCCAGCCCTCTCCAGCCAGTTCCAACACTCTTTAAAACCCAAGTCGTAGTACTCGCGCGCCTGCAAAGCACACTCCAGAAAATCCGAGTCCTTCACCACCGCGCTCACGTCCGAAGAGTGCCTGACGAAATCATCCCTCGCGTTTTCCGGAAGCAATTCCGCCTGGTCTTCAATAATTCGCTTTTTGACTCCGGGCTTGATTTTGAAGTAATGCGCTTGAATCTTGTGTAAATCCCCCAATCTCGTTTCCCGGAAATCGTGGAACAATGCCGACGTTGCAGCCCACTGCGCGTTAACCCCCTCTTCCTTCGCGAGAATAAATGCTATTATCGCAGTGCGGAAAGAATGCTCGGCAATGCTCTCCGGGTTTTTGATTTTCGAATACCACCAGCCGGTGCGCTTCGCCCTCTTCAAAACTCCGGCTTCAAACAAAAAACCCAAGACGCCCCTTTTTTTCTTCAAACCAATGCCACTCCGAGCCACGCTCCGACTGCATAACCGACTAGCGCGGAAATCATGCCGATGAGCATCATTTCCAAGCCGGTTTTCCACGCGCTGCCGGTAGTCAAATGCGCCTTAACCACCCCGGCTGCAAACAAAACCACTGCTGAAATCAAACCGGCAGCCCAGATTGCCGTTTGAACGGGGAGGAAGAAAAACGGTGCCATGGGAATCAAAGAACCGACTAGCGCGGAAACGCCCACCAACACAGCTCTGTTGAACGCGTTCCCCCGCGGAGTGTCCAAACCCAACTCCTCGTGCATCATGAAATCCAGCCAAACTCTCTTGTCCGAAGTTATTTTACTCACGATTGCATCCAACAGCTTTCCGGAAAAGCCCTTGCGGCGGTATAACTCGTGCACTTCAGCGACTTCGGTAGGGCTTCTGCTTTCAACCTCGGCTTTTTCCTTGTCGTGCTGGCTCCAGTAAAAATCATGTTCCGCCTTGGTCGAAGTGTACGCCACAGCTGCCATTGAAATCGATTCGGCGAATGTGGCCGCCAAGCCTGCAATGATAACTATCCTCGCTTCAAAGGTGGCTGCCGCCACGCCCAGAATAACGCCCAAGACGTTCACGATCCCGTCCTGCCCCCCTAGAATAGCATCCCTCAAAGTAGTCCCGCGCCCCAAATCGTGGTGCTCTTCCTCCAAATGCTTTTCCAAGTCAAAAACGTTTTCCTTTCTCTTCGTCATTTTTTCACCAAGAAAAACTACCGAACGGGAGTTTTAATACTCCGCAGGATTCTCGCCTATGGCCCGAATGCTACGCTTCAAAACGAAGCCCACGACCGCAATATTCAACGCAACTCTTCCTCTAATCGTTTTAAACACACTTTTCCTTTAATTACGTTGGTGGGTTTTCTTGGCTGAAAGCGTGTCCAAAGCAGTGCGCGAAATACTGGCGAGCCTCGCTTACCTACACTTTTCGTTCGAGAACCACCTCGCTAACGACTCGGCGGTAGCAAAATTCATCAAAACCCGCGTAGAAGAAAAAACAGGAAAACCGGTTTCCCTGGGCGCTGTTACCGCGGCCGTAAGGCGTTTTGTGCTTTCTTTCAAAACCCGCGAGAAAGACGAAAACCTGATCCGATTCCTTAAATCATTTCAGATACATTTGAGGTCGGGCTTGGTTGAAATAAACCTCAAAAGAAACAACGCCACGTCTGAAAACCTAGCGAAGCTTGCGAAGAAAATTGCGTGGGAAAAAGGCGAAAAAATGTACGTCCTCCAGCGGACTGACGAAATCACGTTAGTCGCGGATGCCATCCACTCGAAAGAAATTCTCGCATGCGCGTCCAAGGGAGACTTGCTAAGCAAACATGAAGGCCGGGCAGTAATAACGATCATTTTCGATCCAATGGTGGAAGACAAAACGTTTGGGGGGTTGCACTACCTTTCCGGAATCTTCTCTTCCATCGGCGTGACTGTCCACGTGGTATTTTCTACTTATTCTGCAAACTCGTTCGTGATAAAAGAAAAAGACCTTCCATTAGTTTACAAAACCCTCTCAGACTCGCTAAAAGAAATCCACGCACTATACCCTGAAGTGTAGGCCAACGGACTCAAAGCTTCGCCTGTCTCCAAACGTAGTACGTACCAGCGTCTTCCAGCACCGCAAGAACGATCCCGAACTCTATTTTTCCGGAAAGCAGGAAAAACAGTATGGGCAGGAAGAATGCAGCTATTGCAGCGAAATTGTAGTTCCTCCTGTGCTTCGGGTTTTTCTTCGTCTTGCCGGTGGAGTAAGCGAAGTACGCGGCAAGCAGAGACAACAGCAACAATGCCAAGCCCAACTGCGGAATTGCCGTGAACAACCCGGTCAACGGGCTGACCGGGGAAGGAGAGGGGGTTAATTGTGTTTGTTCCCTCTGAACGACAACCGTTTGCGGCTTGTTAAACTGCGTCCAACCTTCCTTGAAGCCCTTGTAGGTATACGTTCCGGGTTTGAAAGGCGTGAATTGAGCCAAGCCGTCAGAGCTGGATGTCAAAACGATGTTTTCGAACACTCCGTTGAAATAAACGTAAACCAGCACTCCCGGCAAAGCAACCCCGGTTCTCTTGTCGGAAACCTTCAAGCCTATGCTTTCTCCCACCAGCCCCAAGGAAGGAGCGAAAATCATGAATTCCTTCTTCTCTTCAACCGTTTCCAACTGCGTTTGAGCAACCGGAGAAGGCAAAGCGAAACTAGCCGGCGGCGTGCCACCGCCTCCTCCACCGCCACCCCCGCCTGACGGAGTTTGAGTGGGAACTGGCGTTGTAACCACTACGTTAGCGCTGACGCTGCCGCTGTCGGCAGCCGCAATCGGAACGACCGCCAAAAGCAAGCACGCGAACAAAAACAATGCAGTTTTTCTCAAAACCATTTTTTCAACCCTTTCGAAAAAATTTAATGGGAAGAATGAAAAAGCGCCCTTCCCAGGCGCGCTTCAAAGGGAAAAACAAACCGCCTTACACTTGTTCACAATTGGACGTGAAGGTGATTTCTTGTGCGTACGTTGCAGCAGTCTGGCCCAGCGGAATCCTCAACTTGAAGAAACCGTCCTGAGTCTCGCCGTTCGCAATGTTGTCAAACATCTGGTCGCTTCCGGTCAAAACAGTCATGCCTTGGTCGTAATCCTGCTGAACGGTCAAAGCGTAGTGCGTTTGGCCAACTGCGAAAGAGTTCTGATTGCCGTCACTCCAGTCAGTCCCGCTAACGTATACGTCTCCAGCAACGGAACCGTCGTTGGAAATCGTGGTGTTAACGTCGTCGGAAGTGTCTCCGGTGTTCATGCTTCCGAAATTCAAGTCGTCAGCAGACAGCGAAATTCCGCAAGTTTCCAAAATGGTAACATTACCGGTAGCACCTGCAGTAGCAGCATAAGCCATGCCCAGCATGCCAGCCATCAACACTGCAAAAGCCGCTAAAATCTTGGTTTTCATAATCCTATTCACCCCCGCACGTTCAACGTACCCTCTTGAAAAACACGAATGCAAACGCCGCCAAAACCAATACGGCTATTACCCCGATGACTTCCCACGGCAACACCACGCCGTTAGGAGTGGTTTGCTGTTCCCCGACAACAAGACCGCTCTGTCCCTCATCTTGCTCGACCTGCTGCACCGTCGGTTGGACCGAAGGAGAAACGGCGTTTTGCCCGTAAGTAAACTCTTTCACCAACTTCGTGTAATTCGTTTTTTCATCCATCGCGTCTGAAACGTAAATAACGACTTTCCTCACGAGGCGAACGTTCAACTTCGCCGCCCCTGCGCCTTCGCTCTCTTGAGTGGTGAAAAACCAGCCCAAAATCAAGCCGTTCCCTTCGTAATCCGAAGGAACCTTTGCCGTAATATTGACGTAATTCACTTGCCTCGGGTTTACGACGCCCGTGGCAGGAAAAGACAAGTATTTGGAAATCGCTTCGTCAGCCACGAATTTCACGGTAACCGACTCGTTTTCGTTAGTGATGACTCCATGCTGGAAAAACGCTTCCCCGCCACGAGTCGTGTTAAAAACCATGTACCCGGCAATCTGAGACAAGCCGAATGCAGGCATGGCAAACGCTAGCAAAAACAACGGGATTGCAAGCAAAATTTTATTATTACCCATTTAATCACAACTTGCAGTATACAAAACATTCTGCGAGTAAACGCCAGCGTCTTGTCCCAACGGTATTTTCACCAGATAGTATGTCGAAAGCGTTTCCCCCGGCGAAAGCATGCCGTCGCCAAGAGTAACTGAGCTGTTAGTTAATGCAATCATGTTTTCCCAGTCCAATCCGCTCGACGTGCTGTAGTGAGTCTGACTGACCATAAAACTGTTAGTTCCGTTTTCCCAATTGCCTCCCTCGATAGTCAAACTAGTGGTTCCAGTAGTGCCGGTGTTGTTGACAACTGCGCTAGCTTCGGAAGAAGTCTGGCCTGTTTCCAAACTGCCGTACTCAAGCGTGGAAGGAACGACGTTAATCCCGCAAACGTTTCCCACTGTGATAGTCGAAGAATCCATGGCGTAAAACCACTCTCCCGTATACGTGGAGTTTCCAGACGCATTGGCATTGTTAGTGTAATTTCCGTCCGGAACGCCGGAGTTTATCGTGGCGTTCAAAAACACCGTCCACGAGTTTCCGTGAACGAAAATTCCCGAGTAATTCCACCAGACGTTCTGCCCGCTCACGCTGCAACCATCAGAGCAGGAAGAAAAAGTCATCTGCAAAGGTAGGAAATCGATTATTGAAACACTGGAGAAATTCGCCTGCCCGTCGTTAACCAGGTTCAAAACGAATTGAACCAAAGAACCCGGAGACCCGAATGCCTGGCCCGGTGTTTTAGCCAAAGTCAAGTGCGGCAGAGGAATGAACGGCGTCACATTCCCGCCGAGCATGGAATTGTCATTTCCAATTCCGTTCAAATTTGAAGAAGCATCGTGCCCCGTGGCCCACCAGAACGAACGGTTCAAACCAAAACCGCCGATTCTGGCCCACGTAAAGTACATGTCTATGTTGTAAGGAACTATCCTGAATTCCCCGATTCCCGAATTGTTAACCTTATACGCTTCGCAATTAACACAAGTCATGCCTTGGCTGCAAGCGCCGAAATCGCTGAAGTCGCTGGTGTTGCTAGGCCCGAAAATGTAGTACTCGCCAACTCCGTCGTTTCCGTTATTTCCCGTTCCGTCGCACAAATCCTTAACCATAATCGCGTACTCCGTATTGAAAATCTGGTTTCCCTGAATGTACGCGTCCGCGTTGTTATCGACAAACCACTTGTAATAATTGTTTTTCTGAGGGTTGGGCGTGAACGTAGGCGTGTCTACCGTATTCAAACGCAAGTAAATGTACGTGGAATCAAAATTGTAGTACGATCCGATTACGTCAACAGGCGCTCTTTGCGCAGGTTGATCCGCAGGGTCGGTATTAATCAAAATCCAACTAGACGGCCAAGTTCCAGCGGCTAAAACTAGGGCGCCGAAAAGCAAGACAAAGATGAAGCTCAGTGATAGAACTTTACGACCCACCAACATTCCTCTGCCGATATGCCAAGTCAACAGACAATGCTTTGGCAAACGGTAATACCTTTTGTTTTCCGGCGGTTAATAAATCCTCCAGAACCAGTATTCCGCACGTCTATCGACAGCGGTTTAGCGCCGCTTTCTCGTCAACAGGCTTGCACCGGAAATTTCGTGCTCTAAAATATTAAAAATCTTCCGCAATTCCTCTATGCGCTTGCGTTTTTCAACCCACTCCGCATGCTCTACGGGCAGTTCTTCCTGCCGAGGGCGGTTTTCGCCGTATTCTCTCAAAATCCTGTCCGCAAGCCGCTTGTCAAGCCGCTCTACTGCCGTCCTGACTCCGGCCAGCGTTTTTCTCCTTTTAACATCCTCGACTTCCTTCAAAAAATCAAACTCCCGTCTTTTCTCGATGAATCTCCAGAATGCTTCCGACATTTTTACCACCTATAGGCAGTTTTTTCTTTTTTCTGCAAGAAATCAAGGGCTTTCTTGCGCTCTTCTCTTGATTCTCCACGTTTCTACGACCGAATTCCACTCTTTACCTATGTGTTGAAGCGCTTCCCCGAACCTTTTTGAGAGTAAAACCACCATTTCGTGCCTCTTATCGCGCTCTCCCTGGCCCGTAGGATTTCTCCTCTCCCTCGCAACCATTCCAACTCGTATGAGCTTGGGAATTACGAGGTTGCGAAGAGTAGACTTGGGAATGGAATTATACACCGCCCACTCTTCAATTTCACGTCCTCTGGCTTCATGTTTTTCAGAGAGAAAACGCAGGAATTTGGATGCGATTTCGTACTGCGCACGTTGCAAATTCGGCGGAAAA
>JAZDIF010000088.1:0-3644 GCA_043805205.1 Microcaldota archaeon | reverse complement strand
CTTTTTCTATCAACTCCTTGTGTCTGTCCCTCTCGAGGACAACCACGACGATTTCTTCCACTTCCTTTCCCAAAGCTCTTGCTACTGCACTGACGTTTTCCTCCACGCTAGCTTCCAAGCTTATTTTGCCCTTAGCTTTCTTCCCGACGGCTATCTTGTCCATGTAACAATCCGGTGCGTTCAGCAAGCTTCCCTTGGGACCGGCCGCCAACACGCTCAATGCATTATACCCTCCCTTCGCGGTAATCGTAGTTCCTTCCAACGGATCTAGAGCCAAATCCACTTCCAACCCGTTTCCTTTTCCTACCTTCTCTCCGATGTAAAGCATGGGCGCTTCATCCCGCTCGCCTTCCCCGATTACCACCCTGCCTAGAAAATCCATTGAGTTGAATCCCGCACGCATTTGCTCCACCGCAGCGTTGTCAGCCGCGTGATTGTCCCCCTTGCCCATCCATCGCGCTGCGGCTACTGCAGCAGCTTCAGTAACCCGCACGAACTCCAAAGCAAGATTTCTGTCCATTTTTAATCCCCCTTTTCTTCCTGCCACAAGTCGACGAATTCCTTATAATTTTCAGCAACCATTTCAACTGCCTGTTCTCTCGAAAGGCTTCCTGCGTGGAATCCTTTCAACGCGTCCCAGAAAATAGTCCTTCCGACCGCAAAGCCGATTATTCCCCGTATTTTCGCGCCGACTGTCAGCCACTCGCGCACTTTCTCCTTGTTCTCGCCCCTTCCAAGAGTGATGATTCCGGCTTTCCTGCCGCCGGCTTTAGCTTGCCCCACCAGCGCTTCGGCATCTTCTTTCCTGTCCACTCCCTCCAGCTTCCACACGTCCGGCTCTATCCCGAAATCCTGGATTTGCCTCATAGCGCGAACCATGAGCGCAGGGCGGGTTTTCAAATCGAACGCCTCCTTGGCTCCGCCCGCTTCTTGCAACTGCTTTTGCGTTGCGGGAACCAAAAGCTCGAACAAAAAACCGCGGTTTGTCTTCTTCAAAAAATCGTTGAGCGTTTTCAGCCTGCGCAACTGCCTTTCGTTCAACTCCCCGTCCCCCTCGGGGTTCAAGCGGACCAATACTTTCGCGAAAGTAGGGTTCACCCTCTGCACGTGCATTTCCCAATCAGCGTACTCGAAGTCGAACTCGTCCTGCCCGCTCTTCTCGACGCTGCACGCGGTCGTAATGCCGTTCGCGTGAGCGTCCCCCAGAATTTCTGCGCCGAACTGCTCGTCCACGAGAATTCCCGTTTTTTCCTTTGGAACGCCTTTTTCTAGCGAAAGCTTGAAGCCGTCGTAAACGATTTTCTTCAATTCCTTTACTCTCGTAATTTCTTCATGCGTCGGCTCCCTGCCTTTCACTCCCAAAAGCTTTTCAAGCAAGCTCCCTCGGTGGTCGAAAGGCAAAATCAAAAGCTCTTCCTGCACTTGCATCTTACACCACACTCCTTTTTTTTCAGTGAATCCAACTTCCGTAGTAAACGTAGCCCGCCAACTGGTCGTTCCTCGCCAACTGCGGCAACGCGTTCTTCTCGAAACTCGGGCCGTTGCCCAAGTACGAAAAAACCGACGGGTTGCAAACTGCCACGCCCGCGTTCACGAGAAAACCCTGCGCGCTCGCGGGCTTTTCCTCAAAGTCGGTTATCCTGCTCCCGAGCATTTTCGCCACTCCGAACTTGCTGGGCCTCCCGCTCGAAGCCAGGACAAGGGTACAAGCGGTTTTTTGCGAATAATGGAAAGAAAACAAGTCCTTCAAGTTCAAATCCTCGCACAAAACGTCGGAATAGCAGAGCAAGAACGGTTCTTTCAGCAAAGGTTTTGCCTTTTGCAGGGCGTAAGCGGTCCCCCGGTTTTCGTCCCAAGTGTATTCCACTTCTATCCCCAAACTCCTGGCGTTCTTGGCCTTGTTGAGGACGCTCTCATTCTTCCCGCCGGCTATGACCGCCTGCGAAACTCCGTTGTTCTTCAGCCAAACGAGATTCTTGTCCAAAAGAAAATCGTTTTTTCCCGCCAGAATAAGTGCCTTGCTCACGGAAAACTCGCGGAGGGATTTTTTCAAGAGGATGGCTATCGCTTGCGAGCGGTTTTTGAAAACCTCCCCGTCAACGAGCTTGTCCACCGACGAGACGAGCTGCTTGTCTATGGTGAGGCTGATCCTTTCAAGCATTGTTCTCCACCTAAACGAAAAAGTAATATGTAGTATTACTTTTTAATACTTTTCGCTCAAAGTATTTCCTGCGGTTTTTTTCACGTTTTTAAGGCTGGTTTGCGTAAGAATTTTCGAAATCGAAGGTGGGTTTGCTTTGGCTGAAGGGATTTTCGGCGGTTACGACGTCAGGGGCGTTTACGGAAAGAATTTCAAGGAAAAAGACGCTTTTGAACTGGGAAAGGCCTATGCGGCTTTTCTTTTGGAAGAAACGGGCTTGGACAAAAAGAAAACCCGCCTTCCGAAAATAGTCTTGGGCAGGGACAACCGCCTTTCCTCGCCTTCCCTGCACTCTTCTTTCATCAAGGGCGTTTGCGAGGGGGGCTGTAACGTAACGGACGTTGGAACAGTTCCGACGCCAGTCGTTTATTTCGCTTCTTTTGCGTTGAAAGCTGACGGTGCTGCGGTAATAACCGCTTCCCATAATCCCGCTGAATACAACGGGGTTAAAATGCTGAGGGGAATCTGGCCTTTGTCGTCGAGGGAATTGCTTTCGGTGAAAAAGATTTTCGAGTCGAAACACTTTTCAGAAAAGCCATCAGCATTGCACGGGAAGGTTTTCGACAAGGGAGTGCTTGGAGATTACTTGAAGTTCGCCTGCTCTAAAATCGAGAGGGCGGACGGCTTGAAGATTGTTGTCGACGGGGGGAACGGAATCGTCGGAGCGATAGGGGTAAAGTTATTGAAAAAACTGGGGGCGAAAGTGATTCCGTTGTACTGCGAGCCGGACGGGCGTTTTCCCAACCACCTTCCGGATCCTGCGAAACCGGAGAATTTGAAGGACTTGCAGGCGAAGGTTGTGAGGGAAAAAGCGGATTTGGGCGTTGCTTTCGACGGGGACGGCGACCGGGCGGTTTTCGTCGACGAAAAAGGGGCTGTCGTAAAGAGCGACGAGGCGAACGTTTTGTTCGTACGCGAGGTTTTGCGAAAGCACAAGAACGCGGCGGTGGGATTCGAAATGCGGTGTTCGATGGTTATTGCCGAAGAGATAGAAAAACTCGGGGGCAAGCCGATTGAAACGAAAGCGGGAAGGATTGCAGTGCGCGATACGATGCGCGGCGGCGCCGTTTTCGGTTGCGAGTCCACGGGCCACGTTTGTTTCGTCGAGAACAACACTTTCGACGACGGGATTTTCGCTTCGGCAAAGTTCGCGGAACTCGTGAAGAAAAAGAACGAGCCCGTATCCGTTTTGACGGCTTCCGTGAAAAAATATTTTTCCACCCGCGAACTGCGCATTCCTTGCGAAAACAAGTTTGAAGTTGTGGAGGAAGTGAAAAGGAATTTGAGGAAGAGAGACTTGAACCTCTTGCTCGTGGATGGAGTGAAATACTCAGACGAAGGCGGTTGGGGGTTGGTGCGGGCGGCTTTAACCGAACCGCTGTTGAGCGTGAGGTTTGAAGGGAAAACGAAAAGGGATTTGGAGAGGATTTACGGGCTGTTCGAA
>JAZDIF010000087.1:0-5996 GCA_043805205.1 Microcaldota archaeon | reverse complement strand
CACCGAAAACCAATTTAAATAAAGAAACGCAGTTTTTTAATCAAAGAGTTTGCTGGAAAAAGAGAGTTGGTTTGAAAGTGTTCGGAAAGATGGACCCAAAGCAAATGTCCTCGCTGATGAAGCAGATGGGAATCAAAACCGAGGAAATCGAGGCAGAGCGCGTGGTAATCGAGAAGACCGATGGGAGTAGGATTGTCGTGGAAAGCCCGTCCGTGCAGTGCATCGACATGAAGGGGCAGAAGAGCTTTCAAGTGATGGGCTCGATCAAGGAAGAAGGTTCTTCCGGGGAAAAGGGGAAGAGCGACGTTGACATTATTTCTGAAGAGTGCGGCTGCACTCACGAAGAAGCGGAAAAAGCGCTGGAGGAAGCCGAGGGAGATTTGGCCCAGGCGATTTTGAAGCTGAAGGGAGGATGAGGGATAATGGCTCGTTACATGAAAACCGTCGCACCGCTCGAACTTCCAGTACCCAGGCTTTTGCAGTACAAACACTTGAAGCGGATGCTCCAGCGTTCTGATGAAACCAGGCGTGCGGTAGTGGACATTTCAAAGGCGCTGGGCTTGAGGAGGACCACTCTCGCAGAGGCGAACGAGTACGCCGGGCACTTGGCTAGTCTCGTGGAACACTCGGGCGCCCTTCACGCCAAGGCAAGCGAGTACGTAAAATGGCTTGAAGAAAACGAGGACGCGTTGAACAGGCTGAATAAAACCAGGGGAGGAAACAAGCGGACGGTTCATAATATTCTTGAAAGCATTTCAGGCAACCACGAGAAGATAGTAGCGCTTTTGAAGGTAAAAGTTGTTGGACGCAAGCCGCTGCTCGAGAACCCGCATTTCAGGAAGGTCGAGTGGGCGACGAAGTTTGCGTTCGCGTAGGCTTTTCCAACTCGCCTGCAGTTGCTCTAGACTCTTAAAGTCTCTCCAGCGAAAACCTGTTCCTTCGCTATTTCCACGGTGTTCTTTTCAACCAGGGTCTGCAAGTCGTTCGCTTTCACGAATCTCTCCGAAACCGTATACAGAGTCCCGTCGATGAAAGCAGTCCTCTGCACGTCGCGGTCGGAATACCAGTAACGCCCGCTTTTCGCCAACTCTTCTGCAGTCGCGTGCGAAACCCTTCCCTTCAGCTCGAATCCTTTTTCCAAACCCACGTTGAACACGTACGCTCCCTGGAAGACGAAATCGCCGTAAGCGCTTTGCTCGACTCCCAGCGGGTATTTTTCAGGGTCGATCTTCGCTTCCAACACCGGAATTACGAGCAACCCTTTGTTCTTGTCGAACAAAAATGCCTTGTGGTCGTGCAACGCGGCGGAATCGCTTCCCCTGTCGCCGATTTCAAACACTGCAAGTTCCTTGGGCTTGCTCACGTCAGCAACGTCGAACAGCGAGAGCTTCAGCCCTTGGTACCATGCGAAATTCCCTTCCTTCGCCTCTACAGCATTTTTGCCCAGTCCGATCAAATGAGTCTCGTCGTAGGGATGAAGATAGTCGGAGTAACCCGGAATTTTCAATTGCCCCAGAACCTGCGGGTTCGCGGGGTTGCTCAAGTCTATGGCGAAGAGCGGGTCGGTCTTCTTGAACGTGACGAGGTAAAGCCTGTCGCCCATAAAGCGAGCCGAGTAAATCTTCTCTCCGGGCGCCAAGTCCGCAAGCCTTCCCACTACGTTCAAACTCCCGTCTAGAACGAAAACGTGGTTTTTCTGAACCTGCTCGCGAGCGGGCATTTTCACGGCTGAACCCATCATTCCAGTCCAGAACGGAGTTTGCTCGCTCGTAGTAGTGGCAATCCTGAAGTAGCCGTTGCTTTCATCCATGGAAAACTGGTTCAACACTGTTCCAGGAACCGAACCCTGTGCCATAGCCTTGAATCCGTCCAGGGAAATCTTGTGCACCACGGTTGTTTCTGAATACTGAGGTTGGCTTGCCGTTTCAAGCTTTTTCTGCAGCTCGTCGTAAATTCGAGTGCGTTCGCTTTCGTTCAAACTATCAATGAAAGCGCTGGCTTCGGATATCTTCAGCCTTTCCTTCCTCCAAGTCGGAAGGTCGGAAGCGTCGATAGCCTGGATTTTCTTCAAGTACTCGCCAGAAAGCAAAGGATAGACAGTTTGCTCTAAAATGCTCCACGGAATCGTGAAGCTGTTGTAGGAAGGAAACGTCACGAAAATGTTTTCTTTTGAAACGAAAACGGTTTGCGAGTAGCCCATCAGGATTATCTCCTTCTTTTCTTCCGCGTTCAAGTCATTCAAGTCAAGCCCGACGAAAACGTTGAACGCGTAGGAATAATCCGGGTAGTCGAAATACTGCACGTCCGAAGGGGCTATTGTCTTCTCGATTCCGTCTACGTAGTACAACGGCATCGGATAGTCGTAGTAAGCGGGTTGCGAGAACAACGCGTAAACCTTCCCGTCAATCAAGCGGGACGTTACGTAGTCTCCTTTCACGGAAACCGTTTTCACTAGCTTGGGCACTGTTTTGTCGGTGACGTCGTAAACTTTCAAGAACGCTTCGCTGTAGTAGTACGGCCTGGGCGGGTAGATCAAGCTCCTGACGACGGTTTCGAAAGGATGCGGTTCTATTTGCTTGGTTCCGAAAACAACGAGCTTGTCTCCGTCAATAAAAATATTTGAAACGGACTCGCCCTTTTCGCTAATTTCCGAAACGTTCTTCATTCCCTCGGCTGGGAAAGCTTCTACAATAACGATCTTTCCTTGGGTGACGATGTAAAGGAATTTCCCGTCGTTCTTGAGAATGTCCGCTTCATCCACCCCTTCTACTTGAACGTTGGTTGTGGAATAATCGCTTGAAACTGCTCCCGCAGCATCAGCGCTTTCAGCGACGGCCATCGGCGCTGCTACTGTTTTCATTATTCCAAAATCCCGCCCGGAACCGCCGTAGGAAGACGACTGGGCTTCCTTGAGAAAGTCGGAAACTTCGTCCCAGGATGAGAAGGACAAGAGGTTCGCTTCTTTCAATCCCGCCGAAGGCGAAGCCGAGGGGGATGCAGTCGGCGTGGTTTGGCTTTGCACGCAGCCGGGCAGCAACAAAGACAAGCCGGCGAATGCGACCAGCAGCACTACGAAAATCTTATCGGATTTTGAATTCATGAAGAACCACCTACAATCCACTATGAAAAGAGGCTTTAAATACGCTAGAAAATGTTCAGGGAAAAGGTTGAAGGAGTGTCAGCGTTTCCTTCTCTTGGAAGGTTTGACTTTCACGCCTCGCTTATCTTCCTTCCAGTAAAAGTAGGAAAGGATTACCAACGCCAGTGAAAAGGCTATCGCCAGGCCGATCAAACCCCAGAATGCAGCTTGCGGAACCAGGAAGGAAATGACGAGAAAAGCAATCGCCCCGCTTTTGAACATTTTCGCTCCGAGTTCGTGCGTCTTGTTCCACGAGTACTCGCTGGACATAGTCCACGGAGTGCGTATTCCGATGAACCAGCTTTGCTTTGCGTGCGAAAGCAAGACTCCCACGAAATAAAACAACACTGCAAAAGCGGGCAAAAGCGAGCCTATGAAGTCTTTCACCCACCCTAGGTTGAACGCCGTCATCAAAACGCTCAAGTAACCCAGGAACAATACCATCACGAGAATGAACTTGTTGTACGCCCCGCGGAATTTGTCAATGTTTTTCTTCAGCGGGTCCAAGCTGGGAATGAACCACATCAACAGCAAAATAGCGAGAGCCAGGGCTGGAACGAGGAAAACCGTTTGTTTGCCCCCGAAACCGTCGGGAGCCCCTTCGGCATTCCAGTGGACTGCAATGTTTTCGGATAGAAGGGGGTAAGCCCAGGCAGAGAAAAGGAAAACGGCTATTACCGCAACGAGAGAATACGCGAACATCCTGTTCATTCCCAACGCCACCCCCTTTTTTTCAACTTACTTTTCGTGGTAAGTGAAGTAGCCCGCCAGCAGGAACACTACCGCCAGGACAAAGTCAAGCAAAATCGACTGGAGCAGCGCGTTCGTGGTGCCGGAAAGCATTTGCTTCGTGGACTCGAGTTGGGAAGCGTCTATTCCCAGCGCTTCAGCCCCGCCCAACGCGCTTATTTGGTTCAACTGGGCTATCGACGGGCCCAAAGCGGCCGAAACCTGGATGTACTGGTTCGCCTGGTATACTGAAAGCGTAAGCATCAGCGCCGCCATCATAATGAAAAACTGGCTCAAAACCTTCTTCATTTCCAACACCACCTTTTTTTGTTTTGTAGATTAGAATTCGCTTGAAAACTTTTTAACCCTCTCTTTTTTTCCTTTTTCCCGCGTCGCGAAAACTCTTTTGCTTCCTAGCTTCGTAAAGCAGCTCGTCGAACAAGTTTTGCAAAACCAGGTTCAGCTTCCTTCCTGCGGCTTGAGCGCGGATGGTGGCTTTTTTCAGCGAGAGTAGCGAGTGGAGTTCGAATTTCGTGGCGTTCCCGCGCCCGCTCGTCTTGACGTGGATCGTAATTCCCTCAACATCGTCCAGCAGCTTCGACGCTTTGCCGAGGAAAGCATTCGCTTCCTCCTGAATGCTTTCCTGGAACATTTTGTTCTCGCGCTTTAATCCGGAAATAATGACTTTCGGAGGCTGGACTTGCCTGAAGAACCCGAGTATTTTACGCCACACCATTTTTCCAATCCACCCTTTTTTTGATTACTGCTCGTGCATTTAAATAAACCAAGGCAAGGCGTTGATTGCAAGCAGAGCAAGCGTAGCCAGCCCGCAGGCTATCGAAAGCTTGGTGCCGGTTTTCTTTCCGAACGCGTTCTGGAGTTCAATCGTGAAAATCCTCTGCCCGTCCGTCAGGAACAAAGGCAACAAGTTTATCGTTGCGAGGATGAAGTTCAATGCGTAAGTAAAGCTCACCACCAAGAGCAGGAACGAGAACAAGCCGAACAAAAACGGGTCGAACGGGTTGTTTTCAAACTCTACAGTCTGCCTGGCGGCGAGCGTGATTCCCAGCTTTCCTTCCGAACTCAAAACCGCGTTTTTAGTTCCGGCGCTGGTTTCCAGAACAACCGCGCTTCCCGCTTTTCCTTCGGAAAGGGCGGTGCGCAAGTCGGCGGGAGTGTAAACGTCTTTCCCTTCCGCCCTTAAAATCTTCTCGCCTTTTTCCAAAGCGGGGTTTGACGAGCTCATCACTTCCAGCTCGAGCATCCTGACTTTCTTCTCCCCGTCCTGCGTTTGCAGGCTCAAAACGCCTTTCAGCGAAAGGGCTTGCAGCTGCTCTGCCGTTTTCGCTGTTTCCCCGTTCGCCTCGAATATTTTTTCTCCGGGCGACAGCAAGCCGAGAACCGTCGAGTTCTGCAAAACGGTTTTCACCGAAACGCTTTCCACCAAGAAAGGCGTCAGCATTGACAACGCCAGCGCAATGAAGAGAAAGACGATGAAGAACAAGGCGTTGCTCGTGCTTCCTGCGCCTAAAATCCTGCGTTGCTTGTGCAAGTGCACTTTCGCCATTTTCTCCTCGTCGGGCTCTACGAACGCGCCTACGGGAAGAAAGCCGAACAGCAATACTCCGGAAGATTTCACTTTCAGGTTTTCCACGAGGCACAATACTCCGTGAGCCAGCTCATGCACCACCGCTACTATAATCAAAGCGAAAACCACTTCCCAGGGAACCGTAACCCCCGGAACAAGCGGGATTACTCCCGGCGGGGTTCCAGCGACGGTCAAAACGCTGTAAGCGTGCGACGCGAGGAAGTACAAGCCGATTCCGAACAAGCCGGCCGCAAGCCCGAGTCCCAGGAACAGCCATCCTTCAGCCAGGGTAGGCTGGAGCAGAAAGAAAGCATAAAACAAGAGCATGAGGAAAACGTGGGCGAATAGTTTTTTGGAAATTCCGAACAAGCGCCATCCGTAGAAAACCCCGAATCCCAGGGTCAACCCGAAGTCGGCGAGTTTCTTGCTTAATTCCCCGTAGTGTTTTGCTACGAAGCGCATTTGCCCGAAGCCGGACACTCCCCGCAGGATGATGAAGCCGTAGTGCTGCTCCTGCCCGCTTAATTTTCCCAGTAAAAC
>JAZDIF010000086.1:0-2968 GCA_043805205.1 Microcaldota archaeon | reverse complement strand
CAAGGAAGCAAATACGGCCGATGCGAAACCCTTTTTCATTTTCAAGGACTCACCGTTGCGTTGAACACTAGCGTCTCACCAACCGAATCCTGCTGTTTGAGGCAATCCGGCGTGCCGCACTCCGGATAAGCGATAACGCTGCTTGAAACGTTCAATACTCCCGAGGAATTGAAGCCCGTCAAGGGCGTGAAATCAGCGGAAACCCCTTGCTTGTGTGTTAAAACCAGATAATCCCGCCCCAGCTGGTGCAGTTGGATAAGCTGGTCTTCATGAGACTGGGAGAAAACAGCTATCGAAACTGCTAATAGCATCGCCAGGCTCAAGGCGAAGAACGCATCCAGCGTAAAGATGAATGCCCTCACGGATTGCACACCCCGACTTTCAACAACCTCGCCTGACCGTTCTCGGAACAAAGCCTCTGGACGAAAAACTTGTTGCTTCCTCCGGCGCAGTAATCGCAAGTCCAAGTCCAAGTTCCGTCAAAAACGCAACCCGAAACCGAAGCCAGCTGCGAAATTCTGCCGCAATGCTCTTCCGCCAGGACGAAAGCGCTGGAATTGACTGTTGAAACCGACGCCGACTGGACTTGCGAGTAGGAATTGAGGAAAACGCCCAGAGCCATTGCCAAAACCCCGGCTGCAATCAGGAAATCCACGCTGAAAAACTGGCTTTTACGCAATTCCCAAAATCAACTCCCTTTGAACAACGCCACCGCGTCGTCGCGCCTCTCGAAGAAAATCCTTCCTGCTGAAACCGACTCTTCGTTGCAGTCGAACTTCAACGGGTTTTCCGAATCGGGAACCACTGAAAAAACGGTTTTCGCGGAGTATTTCGAAGCGTAAACCACGCTCAAAACCGTAATTTCGCTTCCTGTTCGAACGCTTCCGTCGTCATTCACTCCCCCTGCGTAAATCCAAATCGGAACGGGCTTTCCCTCTGAAACAAAACAGGGAAGTTCGAACGAAACCGTTTCGTTCAACGCGAACGCCTCTCCCGCAAGCAAAGCCAACTGGCTTGAGAGAGTTTTCTGGCTTGCAAACAGGAAATCCTGCCTGCGGAATTCAGTCTGGTAGTTGTTCAGCCATCCTAGCGTCAAGGCGAACAAGCTCAAAACCAGGAACAATTCAATTGCAAACTGCCCGCGCTTCACTCCCATTTGAACAAACCACCGTGTCCGTGAAAGGCATTAACGCGCTTTTGTTTTAAAAACTCGTGATTTCAACCCCACACGCTAGCACTTCAGTAAAGCGAAAGTCCGAAATAGTAAAACAACGACGGCACGATCAAAGCCCCCAAAGCCGAGGTTTTCCTAACGCCAAGTCCTCCAATCACTATTCCCACGCTGGCGCTGACGCCGAGAATAAAAACCCCCAACGGGCCGTTTGAAAAAAACGAAGCCAGGACGATGAAGGATACTACAGCCAGCATCAGGTTTTTCGAGTGAAACGAGGAAAGCTTGCTGAAAAACCGGTAGGAAAAAAGCAAAACCGCTATCGCCAGGAACAAGGACGCCGCCCCCGCAGCCAGGACAGGCAGCAGCCCTTCAACGGAAGACAATTCCCCTGCAGCAAAAGCCACCGCTCCGGCACGCGCTTTGCCTATTGCCGTGAAAGCCGCAAAGTCGAAAAACGTTTTTGAAACCAGCGTGGAAGCGCCCGCCTGCAAAAACGCGTTCTCCCCCAGCGGCTCTAAAGCAAAAAACAAGAAAGAAACGATAAACACCGGAGATAAGGCGGGAAGCACGCTTGAAAAACCACCGAGCAAAACGCCAGCTAAAATCATTTTCAAGTCCACCTGGGTTTTCGAAGAATCTTCCTGAACGCTCGGTTTTTGCGCGTCCAACGAAAACAACAAGGCTGGAATTCCGAACAATCCGGAAAGCAACGGAAACAACGGCTCGTGCACCAGCGGTTTCGACAGGACTACGACCCCGAGAACCCCCGACAGCACGAAGGAGAAAACCGTTTGGGGCAAAGTGCGCTTGGAAAACAAGGCTATGGCGGTGACGGCTGCAAGAGCAAACCCGGCAACCGGCGATACGACGGCAAAAAACACCGGCAGCAGGACGAATACGATTGGGAGAAACAGCACGCACAGCAGCATGGAGTAAAAAAACGAGGCGAGGATTGTCTTCAAAGCGACTATTCCCTTTCCCTCCAGGAAAAGCTTTTGGCCGGGAAGCACGGCTGCTCCGAACGAAGTAGAGGGGATAACGAAAAACAAGGTCGGGATAAGCTCGAAAACGATTTTAGAGAAGGAAAGCGAAGAGGAGAAAACCGCTTTGGAAAAACCGGCTGGAATCAGCGTGGAGAGGGCTTGCAGGATGAAGTTCACGTGCAGGAAAGCAACCAAACCGAGAAAACCCGCCAGAAAACCAGCGGCGAATTCCAAAATCAACGAAACACCGCCAAGAAATCAACCGCCGGAATTCAAAACTTCCACGCTATCCGCAACTACTTCCAAGCTTCCCTCGAATTCCGACACCCTCCCTTCGATTGAAACGAAAAAACCGTTTGAAACCCTTTGCTTCCTTTCAAAATCCACTATCTTCACGCACGAACCGTAGCACAAGTCGAACGAATTTAGCTTTTCTCCAGAGTAAAACGAACGCACCGTTCCCTTCACCAAGACGAACTTCCCAACGTCCTCGCCCGAAAGGGAATCCAAGGAAACCTCGATAGGCTGCAGGTTTTTCGACAATAGGAACAAAACTATTATTCCGGTTAGGGCGAAAAAAAGAGACGTCACGAGGAGAGTCTTGTCGTCCAAGAAACCACTGCGTTATTCGATGCAAAACTCCCGAGTTGTGTTAAAGCAAAACTCTCTGTTCCACTGCGAGTACGGGGCTAGAACGCCTTTTACCCTGGCCGCCATCACGCCCTTCCTCTCCGGAGAATTGACTGCAACATCGGAAAAAACCGGAGTCAAAAGTACTTTATTGCCTTCAACCGAGTAAGAAACCTGCTTT
>JAZDIF010000085.1:0-4820 GCA_043805205.1 Microcaldota archaeon | reverse complement strand
CCTCCTCTTGGCGAGGATTCCCCTGGTTGACGTGGGCTGCCCCGCCCCTCCAACGCACCCGCCGAGGCACGCCATTATTTCGATAAAGTGGTATTGCGAAATCTTCTTTTTGTCGTTCAAAATTTGGCTCGCGTTCCTGAAGCAGTTGATTATCATTATCCTCAGTTCCTTCCCGCCGACCTTCAGGGTTATCTCCCTGGTTCCCTCGAAACTCCGCAGCTTTTCAGTCGTCTTAACTTCAACGCTCTCGTTCTGCAAAGCCGCGAAATACCGCACCGCCGCCTCGCTAATCCCGCCGGTTGAGCCGAAAATCTGCCCTCCGCCCGAAGCGGTCCCGAGCACCGAGTCGAAATTTTCATCGCCGCAATCGCGCAAGTCCACGTCCTTGAGCTTCATGAACTCGGCTATTTCCACCGTAGTCAAAACCAAGTCCACCCCGCGCTTTCCGTTGATCATCCCTTCATTTCGCAGCGCTTCGGTTTTCTTTATCACGCAAGGCATTATCGCGACGGAAAAAATCTTCTCCGGGTCGATGTTGTTCTTCTCAGCGTAATACGTTTTAACCAGCGCCCCGATCACGCCCATTGGACTGCGTACGCTCGCCATGTTTCCCATCAAATCCGGATAAGCGTGCTCCAAGAACAAAACCGTTCCGGAACAGCATGAGTTGATGAGCGGGAAAGGCCCTCCCTTTTTCATCCTCTCCTGCAATTCCGCCGTTTCCTCCATGATTGCAATGTCCGCTCCCAAGCTGGTGTCGAAAACCTTGCGGAAACCGAGTTTTTTCAAAGCGCAAACGACTTTCCCGGTGAGCGGAGTTCCGGGCGGGTAGCCGAACAACTCGCCGAGCGTAACCCTCACCGCAGGAGCAACTTGGGCGATCACAATCTTGTCCGGATCCGAAAGAGCGTCCTGCAGGCTTTTCACGTTCACTTTTCCCAACTCCCCCTCTCTAGTGTGCACTGCCGAAGTTTATTTTAACCTAACCCCCGAAATCAACGTTGTGACCCACCAGCCGTTCGCGCAGTTTGACGACTACCGCTCGGAGCTGGCGCTCTACGCTGCGGTGTTGCTTGCGGTTCCAGTTGCTTTCGGTCACTTGCAAGGCCTACAGAACCAGTTGCTCGTGGGAACGCTGGTGAACGCAGTGCTTTTCGTTGCCGCAAGAAGGTTTTCCGCATGGAAAATTCTCGTTCCCTTGGCCGTCGTTCCAAGCATAGGCGCTTGGCTGTCGGGAATAGTGTTCGGAATAGACTCCAAGTTCCTTCTTTACTTTCTTCCGGCAATCTGGATTGCGAACCTGCTGTTCATGAAGCTCGTGAAGCTTACCACCGGAAAGAAAACGTGGAAAACGCTCGTTTTCCCGTCGGTTGCAAAAGCGGTTTTCCTCTTTGCAACTGCCCTTTTCCTAGTCTCACTAAACGCCGTGCCGTCGTTATTCTTGATTGCCATGGGGCCGTTGCAGCTGGCAACGGCCCTCACTGGCAGTTTCGCAGGCCTCCTTGGGGTTGCCTATCTCTACAACCGAGGAAGGTAGGTTTTCACTTCCCAGTCCGAAACGTGTAGCCTGACGTCGTTCCACTGCCGTTCTTGCACGGCCAAGTGCTTTCCGAACGCGTGACGGCTCTTTCGACTCAATGGTTTTAGTGAGGTTGAAAAACAGGCGGGAACTGTCGCAAACGGTAAAGAAAATCCTGGACATTGACGGCGTAGAGCATTCGGATACTCACTTGATTCTCAACACGGTGAAGGAAAACTATTTGACTCTTTGAAAAACTCACGGATAAGCCCTGTTGATGACTCTCGGGAAGGGAATCGCGTCGCGGATGTGTTCTAGGTTCAAAAGCCATTTCACGAACCTTTCAATTCCCAGCCCGAACCCGCTGTGCGGAACGCTCCCGTACTTGCGCAAATCCAAATACCACTCGTAGTCTTTAGTATCCAGCTTCTGTTCTTTCATTCTCTGAATAAGCTTGTCGTACTCCCAAATCCTTTCGCTCCCGCCTATGATTTCCCCGTGCCCTTCCGGAGCCAAAAGATCGGCATTCTTCACGTGCTCTCCATCGTCCGCGATTTCCATGTAAAACGGCTTTGTTTTCCTGGGCCAGTCGTGCACGAACAACGGCTTCTTGAGCCCTTTAGTCAAAAGCTCTTCGTGTTCTACCCCAAAGTCGTCGCCCCACTCTATTTTGTTTCCCAGCGACTGGAGTTTTTCTATTGCCTTGTCGTAACTCAACCGGTGGAATGGGATTTTTACTTCCTTCAACTCCTCGGGCTGCCTGGAAAATTGCTTTAGGAAAGGGCTTTTAGCCAGGCGTTGCGCGACGAACTCGATCATTTCCTCTTGTAGTTTCATGTTGTCCTCGTTGTCGAAAAATGCCGCTTCCTCTTCCAAATGCCAGTATTCGGTCAAGTGCTTTACCGTGCGGGATTTCTCTGCGCGGAAGGAAGGCGCGAGGATGAACACTTTCTCCAATGCTGTAATGAACGCCTCGTTGTACAACTGTCCAGACTGGGTGAGGTATGCCTTTTGTCCGAAGTAGTCGAACTCGAAAAGCGTGCTTCCGCCTTCGCATGCTGACGTGGTTATCATGGGCGGGGCGACTTCAACGAAATTCCGCTCGTCGAAAAACAAGCGCAAGTCCTTCACGATCTCGGCGCGGGCTTTCATTACGCCAGTCAAGTGTGTCGAGCGCAGCCAAAGGTGCCGCACGTCAAGCAAAAACTCGGTGCTCTTGTCTTTGGAAATGGGAAATATTTCTGAAAAGTGGATTACTTTGAAGCTTTCCGCCTGGATTTCAAAACCCCCCGGCGCGCGCTCGTCTTTCTTCACGCTTCCGCCGACTATAACGCTCGATTCTATCAGCGCTTTCTCGGCGTCCTTGAATTCTTTCTCCGGAAGGGCGTCTTTCTTGACGGCAATTTGAATCGTTCCGCTCGAATCCCTTAAGGAAAGAAAAATCAGGTTTCCTTGGGTTCTCTTCCGGTGAATCCAGCCCCTGAGCGTGGCGGTTTTGGCCTTTCCTTCGAGAACTTCGGAAATTTTGGAGATGTTGTCCTTCAATTTCAACAACCTTTTTTTTGAAAACGTTATTACTGCCGTTGTTCGTTTAAATCATTTGCATGTGCGCTAGAGGAGGGACTTTTCAGCGGGTTTTTTGGCAAATGGGGAAACGTCGCTTATGTCTTTAACGCCGCACAAGTACCTGACGAGCCTTTCCACCCCGAATCCAGCGCCTACGGTGCGCTTCAAAAACCCCTTCTCTGCAAGTTCGGAAAACACCCCGAACTCTTCTGGTTTTTGATTTCGCTCTCGGATTTTCTTCACTATTTTTCCGTACTCGTGCTCTCGCTCGGCTCCGCTCGCCCCCTCGCCGAAACCTCCAGGGTAAATCAAGTCGTAGTTGTGGAAATATCCCGCTGGCTCTTCCCGGTCGTAAAACTCCCTCAAATGGTCCAACAGCCAAAACATTTGCGGCTCGGTTTTGCTCAGGAAAACCTCCGCTTCCCGGACTGTCTTCCCGTATTTCGGAACGGCGTCTTTAGTTTCGAAGCGCTTGAACGGAATTGTTGGAACCTGCACTTCGCTCCCGAAACGTTCAAGCTCCCCGGCGCATTCTCTTTTGACGTCCTTGACTATCCGTTCCATCAGGCGTTCCATCCAGCCCAAAAACTTTTCCTTGCCCCCGTGCTTGAACTCGATGTCGACTTGCGTGAATTCGATCAAGTGCCTGTCGCTGTCCTTCAACTCCTCGGTTTCGAGCCTCACGTTCGGGGAAACCACGTATATCGCTTCCACTCCGGGCGTGAGCAAAGCCACTTGCTTGTGCAAAATCATGCTTTTCGTCAGCTGGAGCTTCTGCCCGTAGTATTCGATGCTCGCGTCAACCACCGTGTGCGCCAGGGGGTCGGTGACCGGGGATACAATCACGGGCAGCAGCTGTACGACTCCGCTTTCGGCCATGAATTCCGAAACGGACTTCAAAACCGCGCTTTGCACCCGCAGCGCGTCGGCCATTCTCGGGGAGGATATTTTTCCGAGCATTTTTTCCATTCCGACACTCATGAAGACCACGCTGTTTAATGTGCGCGGAAAGGGTAAAATGTCTTTCGTCGTTCTTTCCGTCAAAAAGTCGTTGGAAAGAAACAATTAAAAGCCAAAACCGTCATTTTGTTGCTTATGGATGAGAAAGACGGACGGATTTTGGGCGCGTTAGAAGAAAACGCAAGGCTTTCGACCGCGGAAATTTCCAGGATGACGAAAATCCCGAGGGTTACGGTTCACGAGCGCATCCAAAAACTGAAGGAAAGCGGGGTTATCGAACGGTTTACGGTGAAGCTCAACGGGAAGAAAACGGGCTTGCCGTCCACCGCGTTCGTGCTGATTTCCTATTCGCAAAACCAGCGGCAGAACCAAAGGAAGCTTGCAAAGCAGATTGCCGGGCTGGAGCACGTCAAGGAAGTCCACATTATAGGCGGAGAGTGGGACCTGCTCGTCAAGATCGTAGGAAAGTCGGTGGAAGATATAGGGAAAGTCGTAGTCGACAAAATCAGGGAGTTCGAAGGCGTGGGGAAGACGCTTACCGTCGCGTCTTGGGAAACCGTCAAGGAGATGCCGTGACTTTCTCAATTGCGAAACTTACTTAAACCGCCGAAACGAGTATTCTAACGGGCATTCATTGTGGTTTCTCCTTCCAACCTCTATCCAAAGGGAAGGAGGTTGCGGATGAAGTTTCTGCCCACGGGCTTCAGGAGCGCTGAAGCGACGGTGTTGTTCGTCTTGTTTTTCCTGTTCGTCATCATGCAAGAGTTTATCCTCG
>JAZDIF010000084.1:0-3212 GCA_043805205.1 Microcaldota archaeon | reverse complement strand
TGAAGCCATAGCCGATTACGAAAAAGGATAAACACCCCTAGGATTTGGTCGCACATGGTAAAACGCATTTTTCTCGTTCGGCACGGGGAGACTATCGGCAACGAGCTGGACCTCATTCAAGGAACTATGGACAGCGCCTTGTCGAAAAAAGGCGTTGAACAGGCTAAATCACTTTCAAAACAGTTTGGCGAAGAGCATGTTGACACGGTTTACTGCAGCGACTTGGGGAGAACGAGGCAAACGCTAGAGTACAGCGGAATCGCCAAGAAAGGCGTGAGGGTGGTTTTCTCCAGCGACTTGAGGGAGAGGAATTACGGAAAGCTGGAAAACCGGGCGTACGTTTCGCTCAAGCCCCAAGAAAAGGGTTTTCTCAAGCATTCCAACGCAAAGCCCGACGGCGGCGAGAGCATTGAAGACTTGGGAAAACGAATAATCCCGTTTTTCGATTTGCTTTTGAAGGAAAACGACGGGGACGAGACGGTTTTGATAATGACGCACCACAACGTTGCGGTAGCAATGCTGTGCCACTTGTGCAGAATTCCTTTCGAAAAATGGCGTTTGTTCAAGTACGGAAACGCGGCGGTTTCAGAACTGGTTTTTGAAGAAGAAATGTGGCGCATCAAGAGAGTAAACGACGAGTGCCACTTGCGCTAAAAAGCCGATTCTCTTTCAACCCAAGCCGAATACTCTTTGGTTGCGTCCGGAGAGAAAAACAAAATGCACGGAACTTTGTAAGAATGCATTTTCTTTATTTCCTTTTCAAGATTCTTCCTGTTTTTCGCGCTTGCCTTCAAAAACAACAGCGCTTCCGCCGTTTTCTCCATTTTTCCCTTCCAGGAGAAGAAAGACTTAATTTTGGGAATTACGACTGCGCAGGCGGCAAGGCGCTTTTTCACTAACGCCGAACCGATTTTTTCCGCTTCCTTCGCGTTCATGCAAGTCACGTAAACGAAAATCATTCCAACAACTCACTCCTCCCAAGCCACGAGCATTTTCTGCTGTTCTTCCAACGCCTGCGCGTTCACATCCTTCCGTCTCAATTCCCTCGCAAAACGCACGGCGTTGCCGCAGTGCGTGAAAACCTTCTTCGCACCTGTGCGTTCCACGAACTCCAGAAGTTCGTTGAAATCCGAGTGGTCGCTGAGGCAGAAAGCCTTGTCCGCCGAGAAATTCCTCGAGTGAGCCCAGCCGGTCGCCACTGCAGTGGCGACTTTCTTAGAGTAAGCGCGGCTCAAGTGAAACGCGAAGTTGTTGTTGACCCTGTTCATGGGAACAACTGCGACAAAGTTTTTTTCCAATTCCTTCAAGCCTTCTTCCGAGGAAGCGCGGATGAAGTCCAGCTTCACGCCGTGTTTGACATAAACGTCGTTAACAGCTGCAATATTATCTTCAACCAGCGGCGTTACTCCCGCGTAGTCATTCAAAATCTTCACCAAATCCTGCGCTTTACCCAACGCGTAGCCCCCAAGTACTACAACACCGTTCTTCTGCTCTTGGGAAACCCACTCTGCGATTTCGCTAGCAACCTCTTCCCACGGCGGGAAGGAAAACTCGGGAGAGCCGAAAGTCGCTTCGGTGAATAAAACGTCGCACTCCGGCACTTCCGCCCCGCTGACGCACGGCGAACTGCTGAGCTTGAAATCGCCGGTATAGCAAAAAGCCCCTCCGTCGGTCTCGGCAGCCAACTGCCTCGCACCGAGCACGTGCCCCGCGTTCAACAATTTTATTCCGTAGTGCTCGTGAACAACATCATTTCCGGCAGGATAGCCCCTCGCTTCAAGCAAATCGATCGTTTCCCTGCTCGCCAACACCGTGGGAACTCTGGAACTCAAAGCGTGGTCGGAGTGGGCGTGGGAAATGAAAGAGAATGTCCCGCTGTGGTCCAGGAAAACTTCCTTCAAGCCTACTTGCACTCTCGGGGGGTTGGTGGAAAACATTGGACAACGCAAGGCATTAAGGAAAAAAAGTAGAAAAGCGTTTCGAACGCAGCCGAAACGCTTCTAAAAAAGGCTTACGGGCAGGCGTCTATGAGCTTCTTCACCGCGGTTCCGCCCAGGTTTTTGAACTCGAGGGAACCGGTGTTGGACTCTGTTACCGTCAGCGTCACAAATTGGGAAAACCCGTTGCACTCCATTTCCGCCACTGTTTCCACCTTGGGATTTTGAAGGCTCGACTGGGTGTAGGCGATGGTTTTCTTCCCCCCGCTTTCACCCTGCATTTCAATTAGAGTCTTCGTTGGCGGCCACTGCTTGGAAATCGCTTTTGCTACCGACGCTTGCAAGTCGAAGGAATTGCTTGTCGCCACGGCGTAGTAGGTAGTCACCCCGCTTGTCGGGTCATTGTCTTCAGTAAAGGTTACGTCCTGCGAGAAAACCCCGCTCAACACGCTTGCTATCGAAGCCCTCAAGGCTGCCAGCTGTTGTTCCGGCGTGACTGTCGGTTCCGGCGTTGCCACTTCCGTCGGTTCGGGAGTGGGCGTTTCAACTTCTGCAGTAGGTACTATTGTGGGTGCCACGGTAGGAACTACGGTCGGCGAAGAAGGCTGCGAAGCGCATCCGACCAGCAAAACCGCCAGTGCGAAAAACAACGGCATTACGAATCCTTTCATTGTGTAAAACACCTCTCCAACGTTAGCAAAACAAAATTATTAAAACAACGGCTTTCCGCCACTCCCGCTGGAAGGGGAGAAAAACTCGGGGCTGGAACCGCCTGGCGGGGTGGAAAACATGTCCAGCGGGGTTTCCGAAACCGGTTTTTCCGGCCTGACTCCCAAAAGCAAGTGCAAACACTCTTTCAGCCGTTCCCCGGCCAGCTCTTCAATATTCCCTTCTTCATCCAAAACAGTGCAAACGAGGCAGTACTTTCCGAAGTCCTTCTCTACGTCCACAATCTTTTCCTGCGCCAAAGCCAGGGACATTTTCTCTTCTTCGCTCGACTGGACGAAAACTATGCACGCGTCAACGCCGTTGTTGAAAAGCCTTTTCACTCCAGCAGGAGTGTTTAGAATAGTCGGAGCTTGCTCTAAATCCAATTCCACGCCCACTTCCGTCGAAGCTATCTGCTGGATTAACGGCCTGGCGTCAAAATCGTTAGTCAAAGCCGTTACGAAACCAATGCGCATGAGTAAAACAACTCGAGAACGGTTATTAAAACCAACCCCGCACGGTGCTACTGCAAGTGCTCGAAAAAACCGACTCTCGCGTACTCGCGAT